>CAZPUI010000857.1:0-2472 GCA_964589695.1 uncultured Solibacteraceae bacterium
GGGACGAGGACCAGTCCATCTATGGGTGGCGGGGGGCCGATATCCGGAACATCCTGGACTTCCAGCGGGACTTCCCGGAGGCCCTCCAGATCAAGCTCGAGCAGAACTACCGCTCCACCCAGAATGTGCTGGATGCCGCCTCCACGGTCATCGCCAACAACTCCCAGCGCCTGGGCAAGATCCTGTGGACCGACCTGGGGCTAGGAGAGCCCCTGGTGTTCCGGTTGCTGGACGAGGGGAGGCTGGAGGCGGAATGGGTGGTGGAGCGCATCCGTGAATGGCGCCAGAGCCATCCGGGCGACAAGGTGGCAGTGCTCTACCGCGCCAACTGGCAGTCCCGGCAGATGGAGGAGGCCCTCCGGGCGGTGAACCTGCCCTACAAGCTGGTGGGGGGGGTCAAGTTCTACGAACGGATGGAGGTGAAGGATCTCCTGGCCTACCTTCGATTGTTGGCCAATCCCTTCGATGTGGTCAGCTTCCGAAGGTCCGTGACCACGCCCAGTCGGGGGGTGGGCCCCACCACCTTGGCCCGCATCGAGGCCTCCATCCCCGAGGATGCCGGGCCCCTGGAGGGGGTGGTGGCCCTCCTGCGGAAGGGTGAACTGAAGGGAAGGGCCCAGCGGGAGCTCGTTCGATTCGTGGAGCTTTTCCGCCAGGGGGCCCGGGAACGCCAGGCGCTGGGCCTGTCGGGTCTGGTGCGCTGGATGCTGGTGGAGAGCGGCTATGTCCAGATGCTTCAGGACGAAGCCACCCTCGAGGCCGATGGGCGCATGCGCAACCTGGAGGAGTTCGTGAGTGCCGCGGCGGAGGCTGAGACCCTGGGACTCGGTCTTTCCGAATTCCTGGATCGCGTGACCCTGGCCTCGGACTCGGATGAACTGGAGGATGCAGCCCAGCTTTCCCTGATGACCATCCACTGCGCCAAGGGTCTGGAGTTTCCCGCCGTTTTCCTGGTGGGCATGGAAGAAGACGTTTTCCCCAACCGCAATGCCCTGGACACTCCCGAGGGGGTGGAGGAGGAGCGTCGACTCTTCTATGTGGCCATCACCCGGGCCCAGCGCCGGCTGCACCTCACCGCCGCCCGTCGCCGGAGGACCATGGGGCAGGAAATGATCGGGATGCCCAGCCGTTTCCTGCAGGAACTGCCCCAGGACGCCCTGGCAACGCCCATTCGATGGGGAACGGAGCTTTTCCGGGAAGGGCAGGGGGTCAGTGCACCCCGCAGCATGGGCCGCAGTGCGCCTGGGGCCTCGGTGGCTTCAGAGCTGAACCGGATTCGTGGTTTTTTCGACCGGGTGCGTGCGGTGCCCGAACCTGAACCCGCGGCCTCCCCAAGCCCGGAGCCCCCTCCCCCCAGGCCCGCCGCGGGGATGGCCTCGGTGGATCCCCCCTCCCAGGCCTGGGCCCCAGGGACGCGGGTGCGCAGTGCCCGGTTTGGTCGGGGGGTGGTCCTGGGGTCAAGCGGCCGAGGGGATATGCTCACCTACACAGTGCGGTTTGCCGAAGCCGGAGAAAAGCGCATTGTGGCTCGATTCGGGAACCTGGAGCCGGAGTTGTAGGGCTCAGGAATCCCCTGCTCGAAACATCACGGGCGTTTTGCGGTTGGTCCGGCCGAATGGGCCGGAGCCAAGTGGACGGCACAGGTTGTCCTGGTGCGGCCCCTAATTGGGGGTGTCCAGGGTGGCTCCCAGGGCTTGGAGTTCCTGCAGGGCAGGGCGGCTGCCAGCCTTGGCCGCCCGTCGGAGCCACTTCAGGCATTCGTCGCGGTCGGGCGTCACGCCGAGCCCATAGGCGTAGCTCAGGCCCAATTGGCGCATGGCGGCCACATCCCCGGCCTCCGCACGCTGCACGTAGGGCACCAGGCTTTGGGGAATGGCTTTGGGGATGGGCTTGGCCTTGGTGGTGGGAGCACCCCCGCCGGTCCTCCTTGGAAGGGCGATGATCAGGGCCGCGAGGAGGGCGATCGCCCCCAGGCCTGGCAGGACCCAGCGCAGTGCCGCGCCGCTGGCCACCCGGGGCTCCATCGGGGGTTCGGGTGCCGACATCGGCTGGGGCGCAACTTCCACGGGGGGGGTGGCGGCCTTCAGCCGTTCGGTCCACCGGGGGTTCCACTCTGCTGCGGTGCCCTCGTCGAAGTCATCGGGGTCCGGGGCCACCAGGGGGGCCGACGCGGAAACGCTTCCCGCCACGGGCGGATCCAGGGGCGGCATGGCCTGGGTGACCAGGGCTTCGGGGACGGGGAGGTTCGCGATGCCGGGGTTCGTGACTTCGAAGGGATCGTCCTCCACCGGCGCAGGCACCTCCGCCAGGGCATCCGCCAGGGTCCGTTCCAGGGCGGCTTCGGCCGTGGGATCGCCGACCCCCGGTTCTGTCATTTCGAAGATGCTCCACTTCGGTCGTGGGAGGGCGGGCACCGTGGCCTAGGGGTCTTGGGTGGAAGACGTTGGCTCCGGGGTGCTGGGCTCGGCAGGC
>CAZPUI010000858.1:0-2470 GCA_964589695.1 uncultured Solibacteraceae bacterium
GGCCTTGGCAAGGGGTTGGAGGCCCCCTTGCAGGGTGTGGGGGGGGAGCCCGGTGGAGGGACCCGTGCGCTGAACGTTCACGAAGACGCAGGGGTTTTCGGTCCAGTAGGCCAGGCCGATGAATTCGCTCATGAGGCTGATGCCCGGGCCGCTGGTGGCGGTCATGGAGCGTGCTCCCGCCCAGCCCGCCCCCACCACCACCCCCGCAGAGGCGATTTCGTCCTCCATTTGCAGGATGGCCAGGGTGTGTGCCCCGGTCTCAGGATCCCGGCGGTACCGGTCGGCGTAGTGGCTCAGGGTTTCTACCACGCTGGAACTGGGGGTGATGGGGTACCACGCCACCACCGTGACCCCGGCGAAGAGGGCACCCAGGGCACAGGCCGTGTTGCCATCCACGATGATCTGGCCTTCGGTCTGGTGGTCCCGCACCGCCCGGAGGTGGTCCTGGGGATGGAGGTGCTCCAGGGCCCAGTCGTAGCCCACTTGGATGGCCGCGGTGTTGAGATCAATGGCCTTCTGTTTGCCGTGGAGCTGTTTGGCCAGGGCCTGGAAGGCTTCCCCGAGGTCCAGGCCCAACACAGCGGCCGTGACGCCCACATAGACCATGTTCTTCACGAGTTTCTGGAGTTTCGCTTCGGGGCAGGCAGCTGCGGTGAGCTGCTGGAAGGGAATGGGGTAGTACCTCAGGTCGTCCCTCAAGGCCTCGAGCTTCAGGGGTTCGTCGTAGATCACGAGGGCGCCGGGCTCCAGCTTGGCCACATCCTTTCGGGCCGTTTCTGGATTCATGCAGATCATGAGGTCAACAGCATCCTTGCGGGCCACATAGCCTCGGTGGTTGGCGCGGATCTGGAACCAGGTGGGAAGGCCCGCAATGTTGGAAGGGAAGAAGTTCTTCCCGCTGACGGGGATGCCAATCTGGAAGAGGGTGCGCATGAGCACGTTGTTGGCCGTCTGGCTGCCACTCCCATTCACCGTGGCCACTTCGATGGAAAAATCGTTGATTCGCATGGTGGTGTCGGCCTGGACGGACAGCCGGCCTCCGTCGATCGTCATGTGCAATCCCCCTTCTTGTATTTCGTTGCCCCCCAGGGGGAAAACGTCTTGCCGAAACAGGAGAAAAATCAGCGTATGGCCCAGGTCCTTGCGACGATCACGGGCTGGGTTCGCGAGGACGTTCAGCCTATGACGGGCCGAGAAATGGGCAACCTTGGCCGTGGTCCCGATGATACCGCCCCCTCTGGAGGTTCCGGAGCCTCGAATTCGGTTCCTTCCGAGGGGCATGGGGTGATGGGTCGCACAAGAGACCAAAAAAAGGCGAAAAAAAGTTGCACGTTCGGGAAAATTCGCCTAGGTTTGATTCCATGAAATCCACCGACCTCACCCGCCGCCAGCATGCCGTTCTGAACTTCATCCGAACCTTCATCGAGGAAGAAGAACGCAGTCCCACGCTCAAGGAAATCGCGGATGGCGTGGGTTCCAACGCGGTCAGCACGATCCATAAACATGTGCAGCACCTGATCGACAAGGGTTTCCTGCAACGGAGCCAAGGCTGCGGCAACAACATCGTACTGGCCGAAGGCGAAATTCAGGTGGTGGAGCCCAAGCGGTCAGCCCCCACCAGGACCCATACCTTTCCTTTTTGCGGGGATGTGGCGGCGGGCACGCCCCTCATTCCTGAGACCCGGGCCATTCCCATGGAAGTCCCCAACACCATCCATCGGGATCGGGAGGGACTCTTCGTTCTTCGGGTGCGGGGGGAATCCATGGTGGATGATTCCATCCTTGATGGCGATCTGGTGGTGCTGCAGCGCCGCGGGGAGTACCGCAACGGGGATCGCGTGGTGGCCCTCATCGATGGGGAGGAGGCGACCCTCAAGGAGTTCCGTCGGGATCCCAAGGGCGTATGGCTGATCCCCCACAATCCGGATCTCACCCCCGTGTGTCTCGCCCCGGATCGGGTGGACATCCAGGGGGTGCTGGTGGGGGTCATGCGAAGTTGTTGACGTGCAAGGAACTCGAGGAATTCCGGGGACTTCCGCGCTCATTTCTAATGGAGAGCCTGGACTCATGCCGAAGGATGTCCATGTAAAGGTTTGATCCTGGGCATTCTCTCGTTACACTTCTCCCAGATTCCGGGGTTCCGAAGATGGTGTTTTTCAACCACGCCACACGCCAAATGACGGCCAAGATCGTTTACTACGGGCCCGGGTTGTGCGGAAAAACCACCAATCTCAACACCATCTACGCCAAGACCTCCCAGAAGGCCCGGGGCGAAATGGTGTCCTTGAACACTGAGACGGACCGCACCTTGTTCTTTGACCTTCTGCCCCTGGATGTGGGTACGGTCGGGGGCTTCAAGACCAAGCTTCAGCTGTACACGGTCCCCGGTCAGGTCTTCTACAATTCCACCCGGAAGCTGGTGCTCAAGGGTGTGGATGGCATTGTCTTCGTGGTGGACAGTCAGGTTCCC
>CAZPUI010000859.1:0-2469 GCA_964589695.1 uncultured Solibacteraceae bacterium
GGGCCAAACGATTGGCCTTTTTATTCAGCGCATCATAGGTGACTGAATTGTCGCCGTGTATCAATGCAACTGCTTCTGGTCGACATCGTACCTGAGCCTCGAACCGCTGTTGTATGCATTGGTTTTCGGGGAATGCCATGTGCGTGGCGTTCCATGTGTTCAGCACCAAGCGGCTATCTGTCTCGCTCAGGATGGGCAGTTGGCTAAGGGTGGGCCCTTCTTCAGCCACCATTCCTTCCAATAGCTTGAGAAATCCTTCGATGATTCTTGAAACAGTGACAGGACTAAAAAGTGACAGAGGATATTCGAGTGATCCATAGACCGCCCCTCCGGCCTCGTTTAGCACCAGCGTGAGATCGTACTTGGCCACGGTGGTTTCGGGAGCAGGCAATGCTTCCATGGCCAGTTCTGGGTTGTTAGAAGTTCCATTCCCCCCGCCCTGCCATACGAACATGACCTGGAAGATGGGACTGTGTGCCAAGTTGCGAACCGGGTTGACCAATTCCACAACCTGCTCGAATGGAAGATCTTGATTCGCTTGTGCTTGTAGGCTGCGCATCCGGACCCGGTCCAGGAGTTCGGGCACGGTTGGGTCACCGGAAAAGTCCAGGCGCAAGGCCAAAGTGTTAACGAAAAATCCTATGAGTCCTTCGATCTCTCTTCGACTGCGGTTGGCGGTCGGTGTGCCGATCACCAAGTCGTCCTGTCCAGAAATGTGGGAGAGCAGAGCCCCCCAAGCGGTTAAATAGACCATGAACGGGGTCGCCCCATGGCGCTGTCCCAGCTGTTTGAGTTGGGAAGTCAACGTGCCACTTACCCGAAATCCGATTCGGGCCCCTTGGTGTTCCTGGCGGAGAGGCCTGGGATAATCCAGGGGCAATCGAATCATATCCGGTGCTCCTGCAAGGGTCTTGGCCCAGTAATCGGCCTGACCCTGTATTCCTTGTCCCGACATCCAACGGCGCTGCCAAAGTGCATAATCTGCATACTGAATTTCAAGTATCGGCAGAGACGGTGCTTCGTGACGGTGGAATTGCTGGTACAGCGCCCTAAGCTCGCGTGTGAATATATTGATGGACCAGCCATCCGAAATGATGTGATGCATGGTGATTAGCAGGACGTGTACATCTTCCTCTTCCCGAAGCAAACGGCCGCGCACAAGAGGGCCCCGCTCGAAATCAAAGGTGGTCGAGGCCTCCTCTTCTATCAGGTGACTGAGTTCCTCACTGGAATGTACCGACTGCTCAATAAGCTGAAAGCTGGCCTTCTCTGCAGGAGTGATACGCTGCCAAGGCTCCCCGTCCCGCTGGAAGAAGGTTGTCCGCAGTGCCTCGTGGCGAATCACGATGTAATCCAGCGCTGCATGCAGTGCGTCGACGTCCAGGCTGCCTCGCAGGCGAATCGCACCGGTGATGTGGTAGATTTGGCTAACTCCCTCAAATTGCGATAAGAACCAAAGGCGCTGCTGGGCGAAGGAGAGGGGCAGGTGCTCAGGGCGCTCGCCTGCGATTACAGCGGGCAGTTCCGTGAGGGATGCCTTTGACACACCCTCTGCAAATGCAGCCAAACTAGGTTGTGCAAAGATCAGTGTGATGGGCACTTCCAAGTGAAGCGTCTGTCTGATCCTGGAGATCATCTGGACAGCTAGAAGGGAATGTCCACCCAGCTCGAAGAAACTATCGTAGCGGCCTACCTTCTCCACTTTTAACAGTTCGGACCAGACCTGGGCCAGGACCGTCTCCATTTCACCAGCCGGTGGCTCGAACGGCCGCTGCACATAGGCGCCATCGTCAGGGGCCGGGAGCGCTTTGCGGTCCAGCTTACCGTTGGGATTGAGAGGTAAGGACTCCATGAAGACAAAAGCGGCAGGCACCATGTAATCGGGAATTCGGCTGGAAAGGTGCACTCGCAGGGCTTCTGCATCCATGCCTTCGGCAGCGGCCACGAGGTAGGCAACCAGTCGCTTGTGTCCAGGTTGGTCCTCCCGGGCGATGACAGCTGCTTCCCTAATTCCAGGAAGTTCCAGCAGGCGCGCTTCAATCTCTCCAAGCTCGATGCGGAAACCTCGGAGCTTGACTTGGAAGTCGTTGCGTCCAAGAAATTCGATGGTGCCATCTTCAAGCCATCGGCCCAAGTCTCCGGTGCGGTACATCCGAGTGCCGGGACGGAAAGGGCTTGGGAGGAATTTTTCCTCAGTCAAGTCCGGACGATTAAGGTAGCCTCGTGCCACACCATTGCCGCTGAAATAGAGTTCACCACTCACCCCGATGGGTACGGGTTGCCCATTGGGGTCGAGAATGTAGGCCTGTGTATTGAAGAGGGGACGGCCGATGGACGGATCACGAACCAGGTCAGATGGGCATAAGAGGTAGGTCGCACAGACAGTCATTTCCGTCGGACCGTAGCCGTTGAACAGACGACGGCCCTGCCCCCATCGACGCGCAACAGCCAAGGAGAGAACATCGCCTG
>CAZPUI010000860.1:0-2468 GCA_964589695.1 uncultured Solibacteraceae bacterium
TCTACAACCTCTTGAACAACGCCGCCAAGTTCACCGCAGACGGGGAACTGTAACTGAAGGTCCACCGCACCGCCGGGACCCTCCTTTTCAAGGTCCGGGACACGGGCATCGGGTTGTCGGAGGAGCAGATCCAGCGGGTCTTCTCCGAATTCACCCAGGCGGACGAAAGCACCACCCGCCGCTTTGGTGGGACAGGACTGGGCCTGGCCCTTAGCCGGAAGATCACGACCCTGCTGGGTGGAACCCTCACGGTGCAAAGCGCCCTCGGCCAGGGCAGCCTCTTCACCGTGGGCCTGCCCTTCCATGATGCGAAGGTCCTCACGGTGCTGCATTCCAGCCACCGCGCCCCCATGGAGCCCAGCGGCGCGCTCTCGGGGGAGGACCTCATGAAGGCCGTGAGGAGCATCACCCAGCATCGACGCCGGGCGAATTCCTAGACGTTTTGTCAATTTGTAGGGTCAAGCCCGGGAAAACCTTTCCCATCCGATAGGCATTCGTACATATATTGCTTGCTGTGCCCGTCCGGTGGACTGGGCCCCAAACCCCTGGAGACAAGCGGATGCGACACAACGGATGGAGTCTGTCGAGGTGTGCCCTGGCCCTGGCCACCGGCGCCTTCCTGGGGGCCCAGGAAGCCCCAGCGGTGGACACGGAGCCCAAGGACAAGAAATTCAAGCTGGGGGAAGTAACGGTGGTGGTCACGGGCAAGCTGGAGGTGCTTGAGCAGGTGAACACCCGGGTCACGATGGAGACCTTCAAGGCCTTCGAGCGGGACAATGTGGCCACGGCCCTGAGCCTGCTCCCGGGGGTCACCTTCACCCTGAACACCCGGAATGAGCAGATGGTCTATGTCCGGGGCAACGATACCCGGCGCGTCTCCATCTTCCTGGATGGCATTCCCGTCTACGTTCCCTACGACGGCATCGTGGACTTCGGCCGCTTCACCACCTTCGACCTGGCGGAAATCCAGGTGGCCAAGGGGTTCAGCTCCGTGCTCTACGGCCCCAACACCCTGGGGGGGGCCATCAACCTGGTGTCCCGCCGTCCCTCGGAAAAGTTTGAAGGCGATGTGGTGGCGGGCATCTCGGAGGGTTCCAGCTCCAAGGTGGCCGCCAATGTGGGCACGCGGCACGAGCGCTGGTACCTCCAGGCGGGGGTCAGCCGCATGGAGCTGGGGAACTTCCGCATGAGTTCCAAATTCCAACCCAATGCCCGGGAGGACGGAGGTCGCCGGGATAACTCCGACAGCAAGGACACCAAGGGTTCAGTGAAATTCGGGTTCACACCCAACGCCACGGACGAGTATGTGCTGGGCTACGTGAACCAGAAGGGCACCAAGGGGCAGCCCGTGGGCACGGATCCGGCCTATCCACCGAAGTACTGGCGCTGGCCCACCTGGGACAAGGCCAGTGCCTTCTTCACCTCCAGCACGGCCCTGGGGACCAAGACCACCCTTCGGCTGCGGGCCTACCACGACAGTTACCAGAATTCCCTTTTCGCTTACACGGATGGGACCTACAGCACCCTGGACACCAAGGGCGGCATGAAGCCCACGGGGCGCAGCTACTACGACGACTTCACCACGGGCACCATGGCGGAACTGGCGACACTGGCCATCCCGAACCACAGCCTGCGGATGGTGGTGCAGACCAAGCGAGATGTGCACCGCGAGGACAACGGCACCAACACCTGGAAGCTATTCGAGGACAAATACCTCTCCCTGGGTGCCGAGGACAGCATCACCCTGGGAAGCGCCTGGGACCTGTCCCTGGGCTATGGCTGGGACCGCCAGGAGCCGGTGGCCTCCGGCACCTACAAGCTGCCCGCCCGGAAGACCTTCGCCCATGGTCAGGCGGGCCTCTTCTGGAAGGTGAATGCCACCACGCAGCTGTACATCACCGCGGCCCAAAAGGATCGCTTCCCCAACCTCAAGGACCGCTTCTCCCAGCGCCTGGACACCTACATCGAGAACCCTGACCTCCAGGCCGAACGTTCCATGAACTACGAACTGGGGGCCAAATCGAAGCCCTATGCCTGGCTCGAGGTGGAAGGCGCCCTCTTCCGCTCGGATATCACCGACCTGATCCAGGAGGTGAAGAACGTGAGCGGCACCAAGTCCCAGATGCAGAACATCGGGAAGGTGCGCCACACGGGGATTGAACTCTCCCTGGGCCTGCGACCGCTAGAGCAGCTCAGCCTCGGCGCCACCTACACGTACCTGGAGCGGGAGAACCTGAGCCACCCCGCAACGCGACTCACCGGCACACCCCGGAACCGGGTCACCGGGTTCCTGAAATACGAGCCCATGAAGACCCTGTATGTCATGGCCAGTGTGGAGAACCAGGATCTCCTCTGGGACAGCAACACCTTGCGTCTGCCCGGATTCAGCGTGGTCAACCTGGCCGCGGGCTACGAACCCCTGCCCAAGTTCAAGCTGGAAGCGGGATTCAAGAATCTGCTGGACCGCA
>CAZPUI010000861.1:0-2467 GCA_964589695.1 uncultured Solibacteraceae bacterium
CCCTCCATGCTCTCCCCCTGGGAGGGGTCCATCGAATTGGAGAATGTGGCCTGGACCTGTTCGGTAACAGGAACACCGTCCACGATGTACATCACCTGCCCGTGGCTGCCTCGGAAATGGAACCGGCCATTCTCATCCTGAATGAATCCCGGCGTCGCAAGGAGGAGGTTCTCCATGCCCCTGCTCTGCACCGCCGTGGGGATCTTCTCGATGGTGGACTGATCGATATCGATGTGGCTGGAGGTATGGACTTCCACCAGGCTGCCGCTCTCTTCCACTTCAACCACAGCGGAGGCGGTCTTGAGGGTGAGGTTTACTTCGAGAGGTAGGTTAGAGCGCACTTCCAAGTTCTGGTGAGTCATGCCTAGGCCCGTGGCCCCAACTTCGAGATGGTAGGGGTTGAAGGGCAGGTTGCTCAGCTTGTATCGCCCTTTGGTGTCTGTCTTCACAGAATGGCGGTACCCCGAGATCTTGTTCTCCATGAGCACGGTGGCCCCTGGCACTGGCTTGCCTTGGTCATCGAATACCCGCCCTGTAACGGTTCCACCGGCAGACTGAGCAAGGGCGGCAACCTGGATGGCGCAAAGCGCAAAGGCAATATTGAGAGGCAGTCGCATTGGTTCCCTTGTCAATAGAACAGATTTCTATTAAGACTAGTGTCAATAATGAAATCAAGTTCTATTTATAAAAAATCAGATCTTGTTCGATTTCAGAAGTTCCATGAGTTCCCATCTCTCAAGAGGTTCCCTCAACGCTGTAGGGTTGAAAGCCACCCGAGCAAGGGAGGTTCTGCGCAGAGTGCTGGAATCCTTAGTCCCGACCCCTCAAGGGCAATGAAGGTAACCCTGAAGCATGGTTACCAACTCCAGTTTGAGGGCATCAGCATTGATGACGGCATCTTCCGGATGAGCCGCGAATCGATGGGTCAAGGCCTCGACCGCTTGAATCACCACGTAGGCCGCGTGCTCATGATTCGGGCGCTGCACGTCGGAGTAGGTCCTCAGCAATCCAGCCATGGTCCTGGCCAACTGGTGTTCCGCATCCAGAAGGAGGTGATGGACGTGCTCAGGAAGTGGGGTCTCTTCTAGGAGAATATGCTGGAGGCGTGGGCGGTGGACGTGGACCTCCAGCATGGCAGTAACGTAGTCATCCAGGGCTTCATGAAGTGTGTGGCTCTCTGCCAGCATGTGGCCGACCCACTCCCGCATCTGCCGCTGGATCTCTTCGATGTGCCGTTCGAGCAGAGCGACAATCAGAGCTTCCTTGCTGGGGAAGTATTGGTAGAGGGTCCCGATGGAAACCCCCGCACTTTCAGAAATCCGGTTTGTGGTGCCAGCCGTGTAGCCATGGGCTTCGAAAACCTGAGCCGCCGCTTCCAGAATCGCCTCGACGGTGGCCTTGGAACGCCGCTGAACTGGCGGTTTTCTTGGCTCTAGCCGCTTCTTGATCGCAGATGGTTTCGTTTTTGTAATGCGAGTAGCCATAACCTGAATGATCGCTCACTATTGAAATCTGGGCCACTGTGGCTGGGGTGATTGACAGAATGTTCTGTGGCACCCCTTCTAAAGGCTGGGCTAGGCTGAAGTGTTGGAACAAGGAAGGAGGTTGCGATGAAAAACGATAATTCAATCGCGGAACCTCCGTCGTCTAGGTTCTGATCCACCGTTGCTGACAGAGGATGGCACCTAGTCTGGGATGACTGGGTGGCCATTTTGATAGCGTTACGCCCCCGTCACCATGCTGCCGCGACAGGGGTCCGCTGTTCTGCTCGAATCTAATCATCTGCGGTCCTTGACCAGGCCGTCATAACCCTTGGAGGAGCCTCGTGAAGCTCCTGTTCATCGCCGTTTGTCTATTGCCTTGTCTTTCAGCCCAAGAAGCTTCCGATTGGCAGCTCCACGGCCAAGCCACCACGGTTACCCAGTCTCATGGAGCCTTCGCCTCCCCTTACCAGGGGCCCAATTCGTTGCTCCCCACCGCAGAGACGGCCACATCCTTCACCACCACACTCATGACGGCCTGGAGGCCAACCAAGGGAACAGAATTCTATCTGGACTTGGAAGGTGCTGCCGGAAAGGGAGTCAGCATGGTCTTGGGTATGGCGGGTGCCCCCAACGGTGAAACCTATCGGGTGGGGAATCCGGATTTCAGGGCCTCCGTCGCCCGCGCATTCATTCTGCAGACCTGGGATCTGGGTGGCGACTCCCTGAAGGTCGAGGACGATGCCCACCAGTTAGGTGGCACAAGGTCCTCACGCCGGATCGTGGTCCACCTCGGCAAGTTGAGCGTGATGGACGTGTTCGATAACAACACCTATGCCCATGACCCCAGAACCCAGTTCCTGAACTGGACGTTCATGGGACACGGAGCCTGGGATTACCCCGCCGACACCCGTGGCTACACCTGGGGCGGCGCGGCGGAATTCTATTGGGATGCCTGGGCCTTCAGATGTGGCCGCTTCGCCGAG
>CAZPUI010000862.1:0-2467 GCA_964589695.1 uncultured Solibacteraceae bacterium
AAGGGCGGCCCCTGGGGCATTCAGCGGCGCGTGGGGGGGTAGAACATCAGCGCGGGGGCGCCCGGGCCCGTGGCCCTGAAGCGATGCGCTTTGAGGGTGCGGAAGTCCTTGCCCGCCATGAAGTCTCCCGTGGGCATCCAGAGGGCGCCTGCCCACGCGAAGGGCACCTTGCCGTCCACCTTGCCCGTGAGGTGCAGGCCTCCCTCGGGGTGCCGTGCGAGCTTCACGGTGGAGGCACCCCCGGCAATGGCATCCGTGGAGGGCATCCAGGTGGCCAGGTCGGCGTCACTGGTGAAGGTCCAGCGGACGGGACCCTGGGTGGGAGCAGCCTGGGCCGCCGCGGTGCGGGCCTGGGCGATGCCGGCGGCGATGGGGGCGCGGTCCAGGGCCTCACCCTGCTTCCAGATGCGCGCGATGGCCCGGGTGGCGGTGATGTCCACGGTGGGATCGCCCTTCACCAGCAGCAGGTCGGCCCGGGTGCCCACCTGCACGCGTCCCCGGTCCGTCATGCGGAAGGTCGTGGCCGGATGGACGGTGGCCGCCTTCAGGGCTTCCACCGGGCTGAGCCCCGCCTTCACCAGGAGTTCCAGTTCGCCGTGCAGGCTGATGCCGAAGGCCGTTCCGGGGTTGGGGGCATCCGTGCCCGCCAGCAGGGTGACGCCCGCGCGGTGCAGGGCCCCGGTGCCCTGGGCGGCGACGCTGTGGTAGGTGGCCGTGGCCTTCTGCCAGGCCTGGGGCTGGACCAGGTTCCGCTCGACCTCCAGGGGCAGGTAGGGTCGGAGGGCGGCATCCTTCGCGAGGCGCGCCCCCAGGGGCTCCGGTGCCCCGGCCTGGAACACCGATAGGGTCGGGATCACGAAGCGCCCCTTCTCCTTGAGCAGCGCGGTGGTGCGGGGGCCGGGGACCGCATCCCCCCAGGCGTGGGCCAGGCCGTTCACGCCGCGCTCCAGGCAGGCCAGGGCGTCCGCCTCCTTCACCACGTGGGCCACCGCCAGCTTCCCATGGGCATGGGCGGCCTGGGTCAGGGCCTCCACCACCTCGAGGCCCAGGGTGGTGAAACGCATGCCGTGGGTGCTGCCGTCTTCACGGATGATCTTGATGAAGTCGCTGCCCTCCGCGAGGCGGGCCTTCACCCAGGGGGCCGCCTCCTCGGCCCGGGACAGGGTGGGCACGGGGATCCCGAACTGGGCGCCGTGGCCGCCGGCGGTGGTGGCGAGGTGGCCGCTGCTTAGGAGGTCCGCCTCGCTTTTCGAGGCGCGGGCCTTGGCCTGGCGCGCCACCTCGGGATCCGTGAAGCAGTCGATGACGGTGGTGACGCCATAGGACAGGGACTGGCCGAGGGCGTTCCCGAAGACATGGACGTGGCTGTCGATGAGTCCAGGCAACAGGGTGTGGCCCGAGCCATCCACGACCTCGGCCCCCTTGGGGGCGAGGCCGCGGCCGATCTCCTGGATGCGACCCTGGGCGAAGCGGACCGAGTCGGCCTTCAGGACGCGCTCCCCGTCGAAGATGCGGACGTTCTGGACCAGCACGGGCCGCTCCTGGGCGGCGAGGGTAAGGCAGAGGGTGGCGAGCAGGCTGGGGCGGATCATGGGTGGACTCCTCGCTGACCAGCATGGGGGAAGCCCCGCGTGCCGCCGCAGGGGCTCCGCGAGCGGTACGCCCGACCTTCGCGAACGGCACGGTCCGCCCGTCGACCCGCCGAACGGAAGGGGACCGGCCCGGACATAGGTCCTTGAGTGTGGGAGCGGCATCGAGGCCTTCCGTACACAGGTGGCGTGGCTCTGGTATAGGACCTTGAAGCGGCGAAGCCCGCGGTCCAACCTCACCTTGGAACGGATGACGGTCCTCCACGAAACCTGGGTTCACGCCGCCCGCATTCTGCACCCTTACCCTGAACGGCGGTTCGCAGCGCGAATCCGAGCGGGGTGTTCCAGGCAACCGGGATCCCTACCACCAGCGGAGTACCTGTCCACGAATTTGAACTCACCCGGGCACTCCATCTTCAGTGCTTCAGTCCAAGATTACATTGGAATACCTATAAAAGCCTTGGAACCAATTCGAAATCAGAGACATCTTGCTTCTATCCATCCCACCTGGGCGGGATGGACTCTTCCGCCCTTGGTGGGTTTACCCAAGCTCAGGCAGGGAGGCTCTATGTTCGGGTGGAGCTTGGAGCTTGTGCGCGCTTTTCGGGCCCTGGCCCGTCGGCCCGGCTTTTGGGCGACCGGTTCCCTCACCTTGGCCCTGGGGATCGGACTGCACGTGGCCATGCTGAGCGTTTTTGACCGTCTGGTGTTCCGGCCACTGCCCTTGGGCAATCTGGATCGCCTGGTCAGGGTCTATGACGCCATGCCCCGCCAGGGCTGGCTCCGAGCCAGTGTGGCAAAGGGGAATTTCCTTGATTACCAGCGCCAAGCGCGGAGCTTCGAAGGGATGGCTTGCTTCATGCAAAGCTCGACCGTGC
>CAZPUI010000863.1:0-2466 GCA_964589695.1 uncultured Solibacteraceae bacterium
AATTCGCCCAGATCCTAGGCATGGACCAGACCTTCACGGAAACGATCTTCTTTGCCAGCCCCATGCATGACATCGGGAAGATCGGCATCCCCGACCACATCCTGCTCAAGACGACCGCCTTCACGCCAGAAGAATGGGTCATCATGAAGGGACACCCTGCCATGGGCGCCGCGATCCTGGGCGCCAGCAAGTCGCCCCACCTCCGCATGGCCGCCGCCATCGCCCTCCACCACCATGAACGCTGGGAGGGGGGCGGGTACCCCACGGGAAAGCAGGGCGAGGCGATTCCCCTGGCCGCCCGCATCATGAACATCTGCGATGTCTACGACGCCCTGCGCAGCAAGCGGCCCTACAAGGCGGCCTACGGCCATGGGCGAAGCATGGAGGTCATCACCCGGGGCGATGGCCGCACCCTGCCGGGCCATTTCGATCCTTCGGTCCTGGAAGCCTTCATCCAGCACCACCGGACCTTCGAGGAGATCTACGAAACGCAGACCCACGCGTTCCGCCATGGTGTCACCCATCGTCGCCGGGGCGCCTCCCATGGCTGAGGGGGCGTGGGCCCACCTTGAACGGGTCAAGGGCTTCGAACCCTCTGCGGGCGAAGCGGTCAACCCACGGCCCAAGGCCCCCCTGGCCCCGGACCCCGACACGGTGCTGAGGGTCGCCACCTACAACATCCACAAGGGTGTGCGAGGCGTGGGCCCCCGGAAACGCCTGGAGATCCACAACCTGGCCGTGGGTGTGGAGGGATTCGATGCGGACCTAGTGTTCCTCCAGGAAGTCCGCCGGCTCAACCGCGCGGCGGCCAAGCGGTTTCCTGACCAGGACAAAGGCTGGCCCTGCGTGCCCCAGGCGGACTACCTTGCCCCCAAAGGCTTCGAAGTCGCCTACCGCACGAACGCCATCACCCCCCACGGTGAGCATGGCAACGCACTGCTGTCCCGGTGGCCCCTGGGCAGCATCGGGCACCAGGATGTGTCGGACCATCGTTTCGAGCAGCGGGGCCTGCTCTATGCCACGGTGCACTGGAACGGGGAGATCCTGCACGCGATCGTGGTGCATCTGGGGCTGCGGCACGCCAGTCGGATCCGGCAGGTGGCGCGATTGGCGCGGTTCATCCAGCTCACCCTGCCCCCCAAGGCGCGGCTGATCGTCGCCGGGGACTTCAATGATTGGGGACGCAGGCTCGATGCCCCCATGGGCGCCCTCGGCCTGCAGCGGGCCCTGGGGCCCAAGGAACCCGCGCCGCGCATGGCCACCTTCCCCTCGCGGTTGCCGGTATTCTCCATGGACCCGATCTACATCCGCGGCTTGCGATGCCTGTCTGCGTCGGTCCCCCGGGGCGTGGACTGGGCACGGATGTCGGATCACCTTCCCCTGGTCGCGGAACTGGTGCTCGCATGAGCTGGGATAAGCCCTGGGCTTGGGGCCCGGCTGCCGGGGTCGCGCTCCTCGGCATGGGGGACACGCTCCCTGTGGAGGACCCGGTCCAGGTGCGGGTGGAGGGGCTCTCGGGCAAGGCCCTGGAGAATGTCCAGATCGCCCTGACCCTGCCCCGGGGCCTGGTGCTCCAGGGGAAGGTGGACCGCCTCTGGCTCGCGCGCTTTGTCCTGCAGGCAGAAGCTCGGGTGCGGACGGCCCTGGAACCCTATGGGTATTACGAGGCGGTGGTAACCGTCGTCACAGAGGGGGCGGGCCCCTTTCGGGTGCGGGTCCAGGTGGAGCCCGGCCCCCCGATCCGATTGGGTAGGGTGGGGGTGGTCCTCGTGGGCGCGGGTGCCCAGGAAGCGGCGCTGATGCAGCAGGTGGCGGACTTTCCCCTGCACCCCGGAGAGGTCCTGCTCCAGCCCATGTACGAACAGGCGAAGGCATCCCTGCTCGCGGAGGCACGGGAACACGGCTACCTGAAGGCGGCCTTCGTGACCCACGCCATCCTCATCACGAAAGCCAGCCGCACCGCCGATCTGGACCTGGTGCTGGACACCGGTCCTCGCTATGCCTTCGCGAAGGTTCACATCACCGGGGCCCCCGACTACCCCGAGTCCTTCCTGCGACGGTATGTGGCCTTCCGCCCGGGCGACCCCTTCGCCTTCTCCAAGCTGGGGGAGACCCAGCTGAACCTGGCCAATGCCGAGCGCTTCAAGGACGTGGTGCTGGCTCCGGAGATTCCGGACACCGGAACCGATGTGACCGTGCGGATCCGCCTGACCCAGACGCCATCCCAGAGCCTGCGCACGGGAATCGGGTTCGGTACCGACACCGGAGCCCGGTTTTCCACCGCCTACCGGGTGCTGAACCTGTTCCATCGAGGCCATGAGGCGCTTGTCAATCTATACGTCGCGGAAAGGCTTCAGGGACTGGCGGCGGGCTACGTGCTGCCGAGCCCGGTGGACTTTCGGAATTCCACCTCCGTCCGGCTGCACCTGCAGCACGAGCACCTGGCGGCCACCACCAGCCGCACGT
>CAZPUI010000864.1:0-2457 GCA_964589695.1 uncultured Solibacteraceae bacterium
GCCGTGGCTCCGGGCTCCACGGGCTTGGGGAGGTAGGCATAACCCACCTTCTGGTTGAATTCCTTCTCGGACATGTCGCCGTCCCAAGCGAAGGAGTAGCCGTTCTTCAGGGCATGCACCATGACCTGCTCCAGCTCGTCCAGGGGCAGGTTGTAGTACTGCTGGTTCTGGCTCCAGTTGTCCTGCACTTCCAGGCGGAAGGTCGTGTACATGGGGTGGTGGGTGAGGCTGGAGAGCTCCACGTAGTCGTTCAGGTTGAGGCCCAGGCTGTCCCGGAAGCTCTGGGGGGTGTGGGCCTTGCCCTGGAAGGTGAAGGTGGCCGGGGGCTTGCCGAGGTAGGTGTCCAGGATGGATTCCACCACCGCGGGCCACTTGGCGGAGGGGGGCTTGGCCTTGGACACCGCGTCCAGATAGCCCTTCAGGGCCCCGGCCATCTCATTGTGGTTGTGGCCGGTCTCCCCGGGCTGCAAGCCCGTGTAGGCCTCCCGGGGCACGATACCGTGGGCCTTCACCAGATCGATCCAGTCATGGGCCTGGCCCCCCTGGCCCCAGGTGGCCACGCCCTGGAGGCGGTAATAGTTCCAGGCCTTGGCGGGATAGGTCCTGCGGACCACGTACATTTCGGAAAGACCGATCTCGCCCTTGCCCAGGCGCAGGAGTTCCGCCTCCATGAACGACGTGGTGGCGAAGGACCAGCAGGTGCCCGTGCTGCCCTGGGCCTTCACGGACGTGCGCTTGACCTCCGCCTCCAGGGTAAAGGTTCGGTTGGGCTTAGGGTCGGGTGTGGGAGCCTGGGCCACCATGGCCAGGGCGGGAACCAGAAGTGCAGCCATACATGTCATTCGACGATTCATGTTGCCTCCAAAGGATGGACACCTAGTCTAGCGAGGCAGACAGGCCTCCAGCGGCATCGAATGTGCGCGATCCCTCGCCTGGCCCCGCGGGCTCTGGTACCTTCTTTACACTTCCACAAGGAACGCCCCGCCCATGCCCCCTTCCCTCTCTCCTGCACCTGAAACCCTCTGGATGTTGGCAAAGGTGCTCCTGGTCTTCGGTGGGTGCTTCACCCTCGCGGCCCTGCTCACCTGGGCCGAGCGGCGGGGCTCCGCCTTCATCCAGGATCGCATCGGTCCCAATCGCACCGCCCTCTTCGGTCGCTTCCGTCTCCTGGGCCTTCCCCAGCTGGCGGCGGATGGCATCAAGTTCTTCATGAAGGAGGACGTGGTTCCACCCCACGTGTCCAAGCTGCTCTTCTGGCTGGCGCCCCTCTTCGCCCTGGTGCCCGCGGCCATGAGCTTTGCGGTGATCCCCTTCGGCCAGGCCTTCGTGCATGGCGACAAGACCTACCACCTGAGCCTCCTCGACCCCCACAACGGGATGGGGATGCTGTACCCCCTCGCGGTGGGGGCCATGGCCGTCTATGGCGTGCTCACGGCGGCCTGGTCCAGCAACAACAAATGGGCCATCCTCGGCGGCATGCGCGCCAGCGCCCAGATGGTGAGCTACGAGATCGCCATGAGCCTGGCGCTGGTGGCGGTCCTCATGACCACGGGCAGCTACGATCCCCATGACATCGTGAAGGCCCAGGCAGGCCGTTGGAATGTGTTCCCCCATTTTCTGGGCTTCATCACCTTCTACACCTGCATGTTTGCCGAGACCAACCGCTTGCCCTTCGATTTTGCCGAGGGCGAGAGCGAGATCGTGGCGGGCTTCCATGTGGAATACAGCTCCATGAAGTTCGCCCTGCTTCAGCTCTCGGAGTACATCCACATGGTGACGGCCGCGGGCCTCACGGTGACCCTCTACTTTGGAGGCTGGCAGGTGCCCTTCGTGTCCAACCCGGGGGTGATCCTGAGCGTGGTGGCCTTCGGGGCCAAGCTGGTGTGCTTCTCCCTGGCCTTCATCTGGATCCGCTGGACCATCCCCAGGTTCCGGTACGACCAGCTGATGCGCCTCGGCTGGAAGGTCCTGCTGCCCCTCTCCCTCGTCAACCTGCTGGTGCACGCCGGACTCATGTACCGCGCGGGCCGCTAGGAGCGTCCATGGGTGTCCTCGTCAAGAAGGTCAAGCTCTCCTGGCTGGACCGCACGTACTTCTGGCCCATCGCCGGAGGCATGTTCATCACCCTCAAGCATTTCCTGAGACAGCTCTTCACCCGGACGGCGAACCGCTACACCGTCCAGTACCCGGACATGCGGCGCACCATTCCCGAAGGCTACCGGGGACTCCACGAACTGAAGCGGTTCGAGGACGACTCCATCAAGTGCGTGGCCTGCTTCATGTGCGCCGAAGCCTGCCCCGCCCGGTGCATCACCATCGAGGCCGAGGAGTTCGGCAACCTGGACCTCACCCAGGGTTCCCAGGAGAAGCGCGCCGCCGTGTTCCGCATCGACATGCTCCGCTGCATCTACTGCGGGATGTGCGAGGAGGCCTGCCCCAAGGATGCCATCTGGCTGC
>CAZPUI010000865.1:0-2456 GCA_964589695.1 uncultured Solibacteraceae bacterium
CATGGACCAGTGGGCCAGCAGGTCGTGGAGGATGCCGGTCTGGGTGTCGTACCAGGGAACGGCCGGAGGATCCTCCTCCCGCACCAGTTCGGAGCCCAGGCGCACCCAGTCCCGGAGTCCGCGCTCCCACAGGAGTTCCGACCAGGCCTCCAGATCCTTCCAGCGCTCGGCCCGCCGCAGGGCACGGGAGACGGCCTGGGAGGCGGGACCCGGGATGGGACCAGGGAGCCGTTGGCCCGAGGCATAAGGCCAGGTGGGCGTGTTGCGCAGGAGCTGGTGCACGGGCTGGGTGCCCGCCACCAGCGCGGCCCAGTCCACGTAGGCCTCCCAGTGGGTTTCGTGGAAGGGCCAGGTGCGCAGTTCAGACCCCACCCGGGCCACCACGGACTTGGCGGTCTCCACCCAGGTGGAGGGATCCGGGGCCACGGCCAAGGGGCCGATGGGAAGGGCCAGTCGCGCCAATCCCTGGCGGAAGGTGTCCTCCCACTGGGGGTGGGGCATGCGGGGGCGTAGCCACTCCAGACGCGCCCGCTGGGCATCCTCCCGTTCCGGGTTCTGGTTCAGGAAGGCCTCCAGCTCCTGGAGCCGGGGCACCCCCTGGGATTTCAGGGCGGTCTGGAGGCCCACCAGGGTGGGCACGCCCGGGCCTGAGTCCAGGACCCGTTCCCCCTGGAGCAGCACCCACCGCTGCCCGGTGTCCCAGCCATCCCGGGCCCGGAGCTTCATCCGTTCGCTGGGGCGGAGGGGTGTCCAGAGCAGTTCCCGGGGGTCCCAGGCCCCCAGGTCGGGGTGGTTCTGGAGCTGCGCCCAGGCCAGGGCATCCTGAGCTGGGTCCAGGACCGCCAGGCGGAGGGGGGCCTGCCCCGGGGCCGTGGGACTGGGAAGGGCGGGTTCCTTGAGGGTCCTGAGCATGGGTTGGATGCGTTCCGCGTCCGGCCCCACCATCCTTACCTCCAGCAAGGGCCGCAGGCCAGCGGCGAGGCCGGGCCAATGGGGACCCGCAAGGCCATGGAGCCAGCTCAGGTGGCTCTGGGCCTCGGACCACTGCCTTTGCATCAGGTGCGCCTCCAGTCCCAGGGGCGCCCAGGTGCCCAGCAGGAGGGCGGGTTCGGCCCCCGGCAGGCGGAGGTTCCACTCCAGCCACCGCCGACTGGCCAGGGCCACGGCCTCAGGATCCTTGGCCAGGTGCCGTTCCGCAAGCTTCCCCAGACCGGAAGAGGGCCAGGGATGGCCGGGAACGGGCTGCACCCGGTCCATTTCATCCAAGGGGTTCAAGGGCATGTCCCGGGGTGCGGTGTGGATCCACAATTGCCAGGCTGAGGCCTGCTCGGGATCCTCCCACAGGCGGGTGCGGAGGATCCCCCGGAACAGGGAGAAGAGCTCCTGGACTTCCACGCCGAGCCTTCCCTTGGCCAGGTCCTCCGCCAGGTCCACCAGGGCGTTGGGGGTGGGCTGTCGCCAGGCCAGGTGCAGGTTCGGGGTCCTGCGGAGCTCGTTGAGCTCCAGGGTCAGCTCGGACTGCAGCACCGGCTGGAGCGTGTTCGGGTGGACCTGGGCTTCCGCCAATTGGCGAAGGTGACGGGCCAGATCCGCCACCAGCTCCACCCGGGCCTGGCCATCCCAGGGGTGCTTCCGAATGTGGGTCTTGAGCAGGGGGCGGGTCCAGGTCCAGCCCCGCCCTTCCATGTGGCTCCGGACCTCCTCAGGGCTGGGTGGGGCGTAGAGATGCCCATGGGCCACCTCCTTCAGGCGGCTGTCCAACAGCACCCATCCATCCCCGTGGAACTCCTCCACCAGGACCTTCACCAGGCCCGTGAGCGTCACCATGGGCAGGGCCGTCGCATCCCGGGAGACGTAGGTCGCCACGCCCCCCAGGGGAAGCACCCGCAGGTCCCGGTCCAGGACCGCGGACAGGGCCATGCTTCGACCGGCCCAGCGCTGTCCCAGGTTCGGGGCCGTGGTGACCTGGAGGCCCGGCACCGGCATGACATCCCGGGGTGGCCGCCGGGACCAGGCCACCAGGATGAAGGTGCCGGGTGCCCGGAGTCCCTTCACCTGTTTCAGGAATTCCGGGGAGGGGATGAAACCATGCCCCCAGAGCGGGAGGGCCAAGAACAGTAGCATCAAGGATCGGGTCATGGAGGGGCTGTGTGGCGAGGGGTTGGAAGGTTTCAAAGGGCCTGAGGATGTCGGTGCGCACCCATCTGTACTACGAACCTTCAACTTCTTGCTTTCGTGCACAGGATCGGAGTTCAATGCCCTGGCAACATTCGTCTTTTCAAGAATTGAAACACGGAGACCACGGAGACCACGGAGAGCGCGGAGAAAACACGGAGACCTTTTGGAATGTGTATGGAGATTCACGGCTCGGCAGATCAGTGGGAACAGTTTGTCGAGGCAAGCTAGGGCCTGTTAACACTACTTGATTTTCTCTGACCGATGCCCAATGCTTCAGG
>CAZPUI010000866.1:0-2455 GCA_964589695.1 uncultured Solibacteraceae bacterium
TACATGGACGAGCCCAATGTGGTGGCGGTGGGGGGGGTCATCCGCCCCGTGAACGGCTGCGTGGTGACGACCCGGGGGATCCGGGGCATCTACCTGCCCGACTCCTGGCTGGCCCGGTTCCAGATCATGGAATATTTCCGGGCCTTCCTGTACGGGCGCGTGGGCCTGGCCAGCATGGGCATGCTCTTCATCGTCTCCGGTGCCTTCGCCACCTTCCGACGGGAGTCCGTCCTGGCCTGCGGGGGCTTCACCACCAGCACCATCGGCGAGGACTTCGAGATGGTGGTGCGGCTCCATCGGAAGATGCAGGAGGAAGGCCGGCCCTACACCACGTCCATGGTCCCGGATCCCATCTGCTGGACCGAGGTGCCCGAGGATTTCAAGACCCTCTCCCGGCAGCGCAACCGGTGGCAGCGGGGCCTTCTGGAGACCCTCTGGAGCCACCGGCGCATGTGTTTCAACCCCAAGTTCGGCAAGCTGGGCCTCATTTCCCTGCCCTACTTCATCCTCTTCGAGGCCCTGGCCCCGGTGCTGGAGGCCTCGGGGTACCTGCTCTTCCTCTGGTTCCTGTGGCAGGACGCCCTCAATTCCCCCTACGCGGTGCTCTTCCTCTGGCTGGCCATCTTCCTGGGCATCCTCAATTCCATTGTGGCCATCCTGCTCCAGGTGGGCACGGGCCACCGCTACAAGGGCACCAAGGCCTTCCTCACCCTCATCGCCGTGGCCTTCCTGGAGAATTTCGGCTACCGCCAGCTCACGGTGTGGTGGCGCCTGAAGGGCACCCTGGACTTCCTGCGGGGGAAACAGGGCTGGGGGAAGATGGTGCGCCAGGGGATTGGCTCTTCGCATCGAACCTAGCGACTCGTACCCGTTCAGGGGCTCGCAGGTGCACCAAACAAGCAGGGCAAACTCAGCGCGGCTTCCTGCCGCAACCAAAGAGCGGGAAACCACGGAGATGCCACGCACTGCGTGGCATGAGGGCACGGAGAAAGAAACCATGGCTTGAGGGTTCCGGCTTCCTGGCCTGGTTCCAGCAGGGGCGGAGCCGGGGAGCACACAGGTGTTCTCAAAGGCTCCGCCCCTGCTGGAACGCGTGCGGCCCTGCCGCACGCCCCGCGCACGCGGGCAGGCCGGGAAGCCCTGGGACTGGGTTGCCGTGAGAAATATGGACCTCCTGTATTGCTGGCTCGTGGATTCTCTGTCACCGGACTTGAGTTCTCCGTGCCCTCATGCCACGCATGCGTGGCATCTCCGTGTTGAAATTTTTTCTGCCCGCATCCGCGCCGTGTGCTCCGAGTTGAACCCCTTGCTCGTGTTTTCTCCATGAACCCAGAAGGTGCCCCATGCCCGAACCAAGCCCCCTTGATCCCCAGGATTGGGATGCGTACCGGAAGGAGGCCCATGCGCTCCTGGACGGGGCGCTGGACTGGCTCCAGGGGGTGCGGGAGCGCCCGGTGTGGACCCCGGTGCCCGAGGCCCTGCAGGCGGTGGTCCCTATGCCCCAGGAGGCCCGGGATCCCGGGGAGCTTTGCCGGGAGGCCCTGGACCGGGTGCTCCCCTACGCCACGGGGAACGTCCACCCCCGGTTCTTCGGCTGGGTCCACGGCACGGGCACCGCGGGGGGGGTGCTGAGCGCGATCCTCACCGCCGCCATGAATGCCAATGCCGGGGGACGGGACCACGGGGCCGTGTACCTGGAACGGCAGGTCATCGCCTGGTTCCGGGACCTCTTCGGCCTGCCTGCGGGGACGAGCGGCATCCTCCTCAGTGGAACCTCCATGGCCACCCTCCTGGGCCTGGCGGTGGCCCGCAACAGCCGCGAGGACGGGCTTCGGGAGCAGGGCCTGTGGCAGGCGGAGCCCCTCCTCGTCTACACCTCCCGGGAGGCCCATGTGTCCGTGGCCAAGGCCCTGGAACTGCTGGGCATGGGAAAGGCCGCCCTGCGCACGGTGCCGGTGGCTGGGGCCTACGCGCTGTACCCCGTGGCCCTGGGGGCGATGATCGCGGAGGACCCGCGGAAGGCCTTGCCCCCCGCCCGTCTGGTGGCCACGGCGGGCACCCTGAACACCGGGGCCTTCCGCGCCCGGGCGGCGCCGAAGCGACAGATCTACCCCGCCGTTTACCGGGTCAACCACGGCGAGTACATCGGCATCGGCGGTCCGCCCGGACCGTTCCTGGACCAGGTGGTGCTGGCGCGGGATGCCGGTGTGAACCTCGTGTCCTTCAGCGCCCCCAACTGCTGGAGCCCGCCGGAGCAGCCGCCGGACTGGCGACCGCTGGACGACCTTTGCCGGCAGATCATCGCGCGCAATCCGAAGGTTCTGTTGGTGCCGCGCGTGGACGCCAACGCCCCCGGAGGGTGGCTGGAACGTCATCCCGAGGCGCGCATGGTTTACGACGGCCACCAGCCGGGGCGTTTTGCGTCGGTGTCCCACCGCCCATATCGCGCCGCTGC
>CAZPUI010000867.1:0-2454 GCA_964589695.1 uncultured Solibacteraceae bacterium
CCCCCCGCCTCCGATGGGAACGTCTGGTTCACCCTCCGTTCCTCGGGCCGCATCGGTAAGATCAGCCCCACCGGCGGCATCAGCACCCTGGGTCTGCCCACGGACGCCAAGGAGCCCTATGGCATCACCTCGGGCCCCGATGGCAACCTCTGGTTCACCCTCCGCTCCTCGGGCCGCATCGGCAAGATCAGCCCCACCGGTGGGGTCTCCTCCTCCAAGGTCGCCTTCACCTCCGAGGATCTGGTGACCTTCTACAACCTGCCCACCACCAATGGCCAGCCCACCTTCCTGGCCGTGAGCAGCGATGGTCGCTTCTTCATCACCCAGCCCGGCAACAACACCATCGTGGAACTCCAGGGCTGGTCCGGTACGGGCACGGCAGAAGTGTCCGTGGCCGTTCTGCCCCCCACGACCAGCCTGGCCGGTGGAGGCACCCAGATCTTCTCCGCCGTGGTGGTGGGCACCGAGAACAAGGCCGTGACCTGGACCGCCACGGGCGGCACCATCACCGCCGAGGGGCTCTACACCGCCCCCACCACCCCGGGCGTCTACACCGTGCGGGCCACGAGCCAGCGCGACACCACCAAGTCCGCCACCGCCACCGTCACCGTCCGGTCCCCCAGGGTATCCATCACCCCCACCACCGCCACCGTGGTGACCGGCGGCACCCAGCCCTTCCAGGCCTTCGTGGAATTCACCACCAACGGTGCCGTCACCTGGACTGCCCAGCGGGGAAGCATCACCTCCAACGGCAACTACACCGCCCCCGCCACCGTGGGAAGCGACACCGTCCAGGTCACGAGCGTGGCCGATCCCACGCAGTTCGCCCAGGCCACGGTCCAGGTGGTGGCCCCCCCGACCATTCTGGGGTTCACCGCCACCCCCTCCCCCGTGCCCTACGGGGGCAGTGCGGCCCTCACCGCCCTTTTCAGTGGTGGAACCGCCGTCATTGATCGGGGCGTGGGCAGCGTCACCAGTGGCGTGCCCGTGACCACGGGCCCCCTCACGACCGCCACCACCTACACCCTCACGGTGAGCGGCCCCGGCGGAAGTGTGGCCCAGGCCACCCTCACCGTGGGGGTCCAAACGGTGACCATCTCCCCCATCACCCCGACGGAGGTACTCCGCACCGCGGGGACCACCACGGTCTTCTCCGCCACCGTCAGTGGTGCCGCAGATCCCACGGTCCTCTGGGAAGCCAGCGCCGGCACCATCCATCCCACCTCGGGGTTCTGGACGGCCCCCGCCACCCCCCAGGTGGTGACCCTCACCGCCACCTCCCAGGCGAATCCCACGGTGCGCACCACGGGCCAGGTCACCGTGGTGGCCGCCCCTGAAGCCCCCGTGGTCACGGCCCCGGCCTATGCCACCACCGGCACCACGGGCCTGCGCGCGTCCATCCCACCCCAACCGAACTGCACCTACCAATGGAGCATCAGCGGCGGCACCCTCACCTCCGACGCCACCGTTCCCAGTGTCACCTTCACCGCGGGGGCCGCGGGCCGCCTCACCCTCACCTGCACCGTCACCAACGCGGCGGGTACGGCCATCTCCGGCAGCGCCCCGGTGGAGGTCCTGGCCACCCCCACCACCCCCACCATCGTGGCTCCCGGGGACCTGACCCAGGGCCAAACGTACACGGCCACGGTGACCTCCAGCCCCTTCACCACCTACCGCTGGCGCATCACCAACGGAGAGATCCTCTCCGGCGAGGGCACCCACACCCTCACCTTCAGGGCCCGCACGGAAGGCACGGCCTCCACGCTGCTGCTGGGCTGCACGCCCACCAACGCCGCGGGCACCCAGGGGACGGAAGGCACCCTGACCGTCCAGACCTGGCCGGCCCCCACCCGCCCCACCCTCAGCGGCCCCGGCACTGCCACGGCGGGCACCACCGGACTCCGGGCCTCGGTGCCCACCCAGAACCAGTGCACCTATGCCTGGACCATCACGGGAGGGTCCATCACGGCGGGGGGCACGACCAATTCCATCACCTTCACCGCAGGCTCCGCGGGCACCCTCACCCTCGGTTGCATCGTGACCAACAAGGCGGGCACCGCCTCCCAGCCTGGCACCCTGGCGGTGACGATCATTGGCGCGCCCAATACGCCCAATGTGATCGCCCCAAGCCTGGTCACCGAAGGCACCGTGGGCCTCTCCGCCTCCGTGTCCGAGCAGACCGACGCCACCTACGCCTGGGAAATCTCCAACGGCACCCTCACGAGCCCAGCCTCCGGCAGTTCCGTCACCTTCACCGCCGGTGGGCCCGGCACCTGTGTGCTCACCTGCGTGGTC
Source organism: uncultured Solibacteraceae bacterium (assembly GCA_964589695.1). Classification (GTDB taxonomy): domain Bacteria; phylum Acidobacteriota; class Holophagae; order Holophagales; family Holophagaceae; genus CAZPUI01. The sequence goes on from CAZPUI010000867.1 coordinate 2,296, forward strand.
ACCAATGCCGCCGGCACCTCCAGTGAACCTGGTCGGGCCTTTGTGACGGTCATCGCCAAGCCCACCCAGCCGGTCATCACGGCCCCAGCCTCGACCAGCCCCGGGGCCACGGGCCTCACGGCCACCTTCGATCAGCGTCTCATCCTCTCCTGCACGCTG
>CAZPUI010000868.1:0-2453 GCA_964589695.1 uncultured Solibacteraceae bacterium
TGTGGAACTCCATGGTGAGCGTGGCCAACGGCTGGTTCTTCCTCATGGTGAGCGAGATCTTCAAGCTGGGGGACCAGAACTACCGGCTGCCGGGCCTGGGCCCCTTCATGGCCGTGGCCGCCGAAAATGGGAACGTGCGGGCCCAGTTGGCCGGCATCGCCACCATGCTCCTGCTGGTGATCCTTCTGGACCAGGTGCTTTGGAAACCCGTGGTGGCCTGGAGCCAGCGCTTCCTGGTGGACGAAGCGGCGGAGGTGGAACGCCCCTCCAGCTGGATCCTGCGGATCTTCCGCAAGAGCCGGTTCTTCCGCTGGCTCGAGCTGCGTCGCACCCGACGGCTCATGCAGGAGCAGCGCCAGCCGCGCATCTGGCGCCAGGCCTCCAAGGGGTTCCGCCATCCAGGGCGGGTGGCGGGCTGGGTGGCCTTGGCCATGCTCCTCGCCCTGCTCCTGGCCCTCAGCCTGGGTAGCCTCTTCCTGGTGCGTTTGCTGGGGCAGGTCTCCTTCGGCGACTACGTCCATCTGGTCAAGGCGGGTGGGGCCTCCCTGGGGAGGGTGCTGCTCTCCAGCGCCCTGGCCACCCTCTGGACCGTGCCCGTGGGCCTGGCCATCGGGCTCTCCCCCACCCTGGCCCGGCGCATCCAGCCCTTCGTCCAGGTGGTGGCCAGCTTCCCCGCCACGATCCTCTTCCCCACCATCATCGTGGGCTTGGCCACCCTGGGCATCAGCCTGAACTGGACCTCCATCCTGCTCATGCTCATGGGGACCCAGTGGTACCTGCTGTTCAATATCATCGCCGGGGCCCAGGCCATCCCCATGGACCTCCGGGAAGTGGCCCAGGCCTATCATTTCAACCTTTGGAAGCGGCTCCGCCGTCTCTACCTGCCCGCCATCTTCCCCTACCTGGTCACAGGCTGGGTGACCGCCACCGGCGGGGCCTGGAACGCCTCCATCGTGGCGGAGTTCTTCGCCCGGAAAGGCACCACGGCCCTGCAGGCCTTCGGGTTGGGTTCGGCCGTGACCGTGGCCAGCGAGAACAAGCAGATGCCCCAGTTGGCGGCGGCGGCCCTCCTCATGGCCCTGATCGTGGTCCTCTTCAATCGGTTGGTCTGGGCACCCCTCTACCGCCTGGCCGAAGACCGCTATTCCCTGCATGGGTAATGTCATGACCCCCTCTCCCACCCCCCTCTGCGAACTCCATGGCATCCAGCTTCGCTTCCGCCAGCCCGGCGGACAGCAATTGCGGGTCCTGGAGGACATGAACCTCTCGGTCCGTCCCGACGAGATCCTGTGCATCATCGGCGTCAATGGCAGCGGGAAGTCCAGCCTCCTGCGCCTGGTGGCAGGGACCGTGCAACCCACGAAGGGGGAGGTGCGCTACCACGGGAAGAAGCTGGATGGCCTGAATCCCGGTGTGGCCGTGGTGCTCCAGGGCTTCGCCCTCTACCCCTGGATGACGGTGGAAGAGAACGTCCGGGTGGTGCTCCGGGCCCGGGACCTGCCGGAGGCCGAGGTGCGGGTGCGGGCCCACGAGGCCATTCGCAAGGTGGGGCTCGAGGGGTTCGAGGAGGCCTTTCCCCGGGAACTCAGCCGGGGCACCAAGCAGCGGGTGGGCATCGCCCGGGCCCTGAGCGTGGATCCCGAGATCCTCGTCATGGACGAGCCCTTCAGCCAGGTGGACGCCCTCACCGCCGAGGCCCTGCGGGCCGAAATCCTGGACATCTGGCAGGACGCCGAACGCAACCCCAGCACCATCGTGATGGTGAGCCACAGCATCCGCGAAGCCGTGGCGCTCGCGGACCGCATCGCCATCCTGGACGGCCCCCCGGGCACCATCCGGGCCATGGTGGACGTCCCCCTGGCCAGGCCCCGGGATTCCCGGAGCCGGGAGTTCCAGAAGCTGGTGGACCGGGTCCACGACATCATCGCCAGCACGGAGCTGCCGGATATCGAGGTGACCACCACCACCCCCTCCATGGCCGTCCACATGGAGGATGTGGTGGAACCTCTCCCCGCCGTCAACAGCGCCGATGTCCTGGGACTCCTGGAATACCTGGATTCCCATGGCAACCACGGCGATTTGTTCACCATCGCCACGGCCGCCCAGGTGCCCTTCCAGCGCATGCTCAGCGTGGTGAAGGCCGCCGAAATGCTGGAGTTCGTGGACACCCCCAAGCGCATGGTGCACCTCACGGACCTGGGCCGAACCTTCGTGGCCGCCGACATGGACACCCGCAAGGACCTCTGGCGCGCCCAGCTCCTGGACCTCCGCCTCTTCAAGGTCATCCATGAGCTCATCGGCCTGCGGGACGGCGAACTCACCAAGGAGGAACTGGTCCAGGAACTCGCCATGCGCCTCCCCCAGGAGGACCCCGAAGACACCTTTGACACCGTGGTGGCGTGGGGCCGCTTCGGCGAACTCTTCGCCTACCGGGAAGAAAAGGAAACCCTGAC
>CAZPUI010000869.1:0-355 GCA_964589695.1 uncultured Solibacteraceae bacterium
TGCGGGATTCCAGGTCCGTGTTGAACCAGGCCCGGGCCCGCAGGTCCAGGGGGGGATCCGGCACCCGGGCGGAGGTGCGCTGCATGCGCTTCACCAGCAGGGTCTGGGCGTGGGCGCGGACGATGGCATCGGCGTAGCCCAGGGCCAAGGTGGTGGTGTTGGCATCGCTGCCATCCGCCAGCACCTGCACCTCCACCGTGCGGCCCGAGGCCACCCGCGGGCCGAAGTCCGTGGGCAGCAGGAGGGCCAGCTGGACCCGGCCCCGGTCCAGGAGGTCAGCGACCTCCCCGTAGGTCACCACCGGACGGCTCAGGGCAAGGTAGCGGGGACCCTCGGACTTCGACACCCTCCGCCC
>CAZPUI010000869.1:365-2451 GCA_964589695.1 uncultured Solibacteraceae bacterium
CCGGGGGCAGCACCAGAGCCATCTGCACCTGTCCCCGGTCCAGGGCGTTCACAACGGCTGGGTAGGTGTCGGGACGTTGGGTCACCGCGAAGTACCGCGAGCCTTCGAATTTCCCCACCAGCTCACGGCTTTGCGGCGTGCGGCTCTGGTCCCACACCGCCAGGGGCACCCGGTCCACGTCCAGGGTGAGGGCGTACCCGAAGAGCAGAAGCATGACCAGGGGCAGGGCGATGCTCACCCCCAGGGCCCGGTAGTCCCGGAGCACATGGATGAACTCCTTGCGGGCCACGGCGCTGAAGCGGCGGAAGGATGCGTTCATGACTGGAACTCCCGCTGGGTCCCGACTTCGCGGTCCTTGGCCTCGATGAGGGCGACGAAGACATCTTCCAGGGTGGGAACCCCACAGTCCGCCTTGAGCTGGCTTGGTGTGCCCACCGCCACCAGCTGGCCGCGGTAGATGAGCCCCAGGCGGTCGCAGTACTCCGCTTCCTCCATGTAGTGGGTGGTCACAAAGACAGTCACCCCCTGCCCAGCCATCCCGTGGATGAGGTCCCAGAAGGCACGCCGGCTCAGGGGATCCACCCCGCTGGTGGGCTCGTCCAGGAAGAGCACGGGGGGTTCGTGGAGCAGGGCGCAGCCCAGGCTCAGGCGCTGCTTCCAGCCCCCGGGCAGGGTGCCCGTGCGGGTGCCCCGCTGCGCCTGGAGGCCCGCCATCTCCAGCACCCAGGCCTTGCGCGACGCCCGGCGGGCCGCGGGTATGCGGTAGATTCCGCTGTAGAAATCGATGTTCTCCTCCACCTTCAGGTCGTCGTAGAGGGAGAAGCGCTGGCTCATGTAGCCGATGCTGGCCTTGATCTGCTCCCGCTGGGTGCGAATGTCGAAGCCCGCCACCGTGCCGCTCCCCGCCGTGGGTTCCAGCAGCCCGCAGAGCATGCGGATGGTGGTGGACTTCCCGGCCCCATTGGGCCCCAGGAAGCCGAAGATCTCGCCAGCCTTCACATCCAGACTGACGCGATCCACCGCCCGGAAGTCCCCGAAACGGCGTTCCAGGTTGCGCAAGGTCACCGCGAAGATCTCACTCATAGCAGGTTGCCTTGAAAGGGTTTGGAAGGCGTGAGTGGGGAAAAAGAATGTGAAACACGGAGATGCCACGCACTGCGTGGCATGAGGACACGGAGAAGAACACGGAGAAAGCAGGGAGTGCTCTTGGGGGTGCCAGAACCTGCAGGGCTATCCGGATCAATACGCTCAGGGGTGTTGCGATAAACCAGCCCTAGTCGCCCAGGATTGCCGATTTGCGCGGAGGTTTTCGGCCAAGCCACGCGCCCTTGGCCAGGAAACCGACTTACCGAGGCCCCCTTCTTATCTCCGTGCTTTTCTCCGTGTCCTCCGTGTGCTCCGTGTTTAACCCGCTCTTTGGTCGTTCGGCTTCCACGCCCACCCAGGAAAGGTCTCATGCCCCACCCCCCGGCAGCGCGGCGGTGAAGATGTCCTCCAGGCTCGGTTCGATCACCTTGACCTCCAGGCCCGTCACATCCGCCAGAAGGGCCTCGACCCGGGTCCGGCCGGCGTCGGCCTCTTCCACCACCAGGTGCAGCCGGTCGCCGAAGAGGGTCACGGTGCCCAGCTCGGCGGCGCGCAGGCGGGCCAGGACCGAGCGCGGGCTGGGGCAGGCCACGGACAGGAGGGTGCCCCGCATGAGCCCCCTCAGGCCCTCCATGGTGTCGCACGCGAAGAGGCGGCCGTGGTGGAGGAGGCCGATGCGCCCGCAGCGTTCCGCCTCGTCCATGTAGGCCGTGGACACGAAGAGGGTCACACCCTCCTTCTGGAGCTGGTAGAGGATGCGCCAGAAGTCCCGGCGGCTCACGGGGTCCACGCCGTTGGTGGGCTCATCCAGGAAGAGCACCCTGGGGGTGTGGATGAGGGCGCAGGCCAGCCCCAGCTTCTGCTTCATGCCCCCCGAAAGGTTGCCCGCCCGGCGGCGCCGGAAGGGGGTGAGGTTGCTGAAGCCCAGGAGGCGCTCCGTCCGCTCCGCGCGGCCCGCCTTGGGCACATCGTAGAGGTCGGCGTAGAAGTCCAGGTTCTC
>CAZPUI010000870.1:0-2441 GCA_964589695.1 uncultured Solibacteraceae bacterium
TTACCTCGTGCAGCGGACGCAGGCCTGGCTTCCCCTGAATCCCCAGGGTTTCGGTCCCATGGGCTGGGCCCTGGCCTTCAACACGGCCAGCAGCTTCGTGACCAACACCAACTGGCAGGCCTATTCGGGAGAAGCCTCCCTGGGCCATCTGGCCCAGATGCTGGGCCTGGGGGTGCAGAACTTCCTGAGCGCAGCCTCTGGGCTCTGCGTCATGGCCGCCCTGGCCCGGGGCATCCGGCGCCGCAAGGCCACGAACCTGGGGAGTTTCTGGGTGGATGGGGTGCGGATCACCCTCTATGTGCTGCTTCCCCTGAGTGGCCTCCTGGCCCTGTTCCTGGTGAGTCAGGGTACCGTCCAGACCTGGACATCCAGCGTGGATGCGGTGTGGCTGGCGGCACCGCCCCCGGGTGCGCCCGCGGCCCAGGTGCTGCCCTTGGGGCCCGTGGCCTCCCAGATGGCCATCGCGATCCTCGGGACGAATGGAGGTGGTTTCTTCGGCGCCAACTTCGCCCACCCATTCATCAATCCCACGGCCCTCACCAACGGCGTGGTGATGGTGTGCATCCTGCTCGTTCCGACCGCCTGCTGCTTCACCTTCGGCAAGATGGTGCGGGATCGGCGCCAGGGGTGGGCCCTGTTCGCGGCCATGAGCAGCCTCCTGGTCCTGGCCACCTTGCTGGCCGGAGGGTCGGAACACCGCACCGTCAGGGCCCTGGCGCAGCCCGGCCTCGTGCAGACCACGGGGAGCCTGGAGGGGCGGGAGCTCCGCCATGGGGTGGACGCCAGCACCCTCTTCTCCACCGTTACCACCGCGGTCAGCTGCGGGGCCGTGGATGCTCAGCACGATGCCATGTCGCCCCTGGCGGGGCTCTCCCAGTTGCTGCTCATGCAGGTGGGCGAAGTGGCCTTCGGCGGGGTGGGGTCGGGCCTCTACGGGATGCTGATGTTCGTGCTGGTGGCCGTCTTCGTGTCGGGGCTCATGGTGGGGCGCACCCCGGAATACCTGGGCAAGAAGGTGGAGGCCTTCGAGATGAAGATGGCCGTCCTGGTGGTGATCATCCCCTCGGCCTTCATCCTGGTGGGCACGGCCCTGGCCACGATGCACAGCCAGGTGGGAACCTGGGTGTCCAACCCCGGACCCCACGGCTTCACCCAGGTCCTGTATGCCTGGACGAGCGCCTCGGCCAACAACGGCAGCGCCTATGGCGGGTTCACCGCCGACACCGTTTTTTCCAATGTCGGCCTGGGGCTCGCCATGCTCGTCTCGCGGTATGCGCCCATGGCCGCCGTGCTGGCCATCGCGGGGTCCCTGGCTGCGAAGAAGCGCACGCCCCCGGGGCCCGGCACCCTGCCCACCCACGGCCCCCTCTTCACGGTGGTGCTGGTGGGCATCGTGCTGCTCGTGGGGGCCCTGACCTTCCTCCCCGCCCTGGCCGTGGGGCCCCTGGCGGAACACTTCGCGCGCTAGGAGGCCGACCATGACCGAAGCCCCCCTGTCCCCATCCCCGAGCCTGTTGCGGGGGCCTCTGCTCCGGCGGGCCTTGAAGGAGGCCCTCTGGAAGCTCAACCCGCGCCACCAGCTGCGAAACCCCGTGATGTTCGTCGTCTGGGTCTGCAGCGTCTTCGTCACGTCGCTCTGGATCCAGTCCCTGGTGGGCCAGGCTGAGGCCCGCCCGGGGTTCATCCTCCAGATCGCCCTCTGGCTCTGGTTCACCCTCTACTTCGCCAATGTGGCCGAGGCCCTGGCGGAAGGGCGGGGCCGTGCCCAGGCGGATGCGCTCCGGGCCAGCCGACGGAATGTCACGGCCAAGAAGCTCACCTCGCCCACGGCCTCCGGGTGGGAGCCTGTGGACAGCGGCAGTCTGCGGGTGGGGGACCTGGTCCGGGTGGAGGCGGGGGACACGATTCCCCTGGATGGCGAGGTCGTCTTGGGCATCGCCTCGGTGAACGAAGCGGCGGTCACCGGCGAGAGCGCCCCGGTGATCCGGGAATCCGGTGGGGATCGCTCCGCGGTCACGGGGGGCACGGAGGTGCTGTCGGACATGATCGTGGTGCGCATCACCTCGAACCCCGGGGACAGCTTCCTGGACCGCATGATCGCCCTGGTGGAGGGGGCCACGCGCCAGAAGACACCCAACGAGATTGCACTGGACATCCTCCTGGCGGCCCTGACCCTGGTCTTCCTCCTGGTGGTGGCCACCCTGCTTCCCTTCAGCCACTTCGCGGTGAAGGTGTCCGGATCGGGCAGTCCCATCCCCCTGACCGTGCTCGTGGCCCTGCTGGTGTGCCTCATCCCCACCACCATCGGAGGGCTGCTGTCGGCCATCGGCATCGCCGGCATGGACCGCATGATCCGCGCGAATGTCATCGCCACCTCGGGACGGGCGGTGGAGGCTGCCGGGGATGTGGATGTGCTCCTGCTGGACAAGACGGGCACCATC
>CAZPUI010000871.1:0-2435 GCA_964589695.1 uncultured Solibacteraceae bacterium
TCTCCCGGGGCCAGGGGTGGAAGGTGTAGCCACCCTGGGCCACCCGGGTTTCGCCCATGAAACTGCGGGCGGGGTCGGCGGCCATGCAGCCCTCGGCCCCCAGGGGCAGGAGGGTGTAGGTCACGGGGAAGGGGGTCCAGGCTTGGTAGTGCTTCATGCGCGCCAAGCCCCGGCGGTAGGTGTCCAGCCCCAGGTCCGGCAGGAGCACCCGGACGTCCACATCCGAGGGGCGACGGTGCCGCTGGGTGAAGGACCCCAGGAGGGCCAGGGTGGCCCCGGGGAAGTCGAAGGTCAGTGCCTGCACCACCCGGTCAAAGTAGGTGGAATCGAAGCAGTCCTCCCGGAGGGAGGCATCCGCCAGGACCATCCAGGGGCGGCCCTTGGCGACCCCTTGGGCCACCTGATCCAGGAGCTGGAAGGCCCGTGCCTTGGCCACGAAGACCCGCTCCGGGACGTCACATAGGCAGGTGGGGGTCTCCAGGGGGCCCAGGAAGCGGGCATAGAGCTGGAAACGCTGCGCCAGGTCCGCCAGGTTGAGCGTGTCGCCCATTTTCCCAAGGGTGTAGTCGATCTTGATGAGGAAGTCGAAGAGGACCTGGGCGGCCTCCAGGGCCATGCCGGGATCGGCGGGGTCGAAGGCTTCGCCCTTGCGCACCCGCAGGAAGTTCTGGCAGAGGATCTGTTCCAGATCGAGGGTCCTCGTCGCGGACATTCAGCGCCTCCCCAGGGCTTTGCGCAGGCGGTAGCCCAGGCGGAACCAGCGCATGCGCAGGCGGTTGAGGCCGGGAATCAGGCCCAGGCGGCGGTGCCGCACCTCGAAGCCCTCCCGGGTCCCCCAGGCTTCCAGGGCCTTCAGGGCGGGGCGGCGCAAGCCGTGGTGGAAGACCAGGGCCACCTTGTCCTCGGCCTCCCAGGCCTGCACGGGATAGGGGATGTGGTTGATGAAGCCGGCCTCGGCCAGGATCTGGGCTTCCTCCCCGGGATTCAGGGGGCCCAGGTGGTTGAAATTGAGGGGGCCTCGGAAGACCACCCGGTTGATGTCGGGATGGCGCCCCAGGCCGCTCATGTAGATGGCCTCCCGCTCGAACCAGGCCAGGGTGCCTTCATAGGTCGCCTGGCAGGCCGACACATCATTGCCTTCCATGGCAAAGCGCATGGGCAGGCTGTCGTGGAAGTCCCCCAGGGTCCCGAAGAAGTTGCGACCCCCGAAACGGCGGCGGTGGAGGAGCACCCGGAGGGGCACGGCCTCGAGTCCGAACTGCGCCCCCAGGGCCGCCGTGGCGGCACTCAGCCCTGTGCCCAGGGGGGTGTGGAGGCGACCGGCGGTGGGCCGCAGCTCCACCAGGCAGGGGTTGGAATGGACGATGGGACGGGAGACCCCGTACTGGGATTGAAGGTCCTGCACCCCGCGACGGTAGGCCTGGAAGGACCCCTGCTCCAGAAGCCGCGCCTGCTGGCGGGCCTGGTGGGTTTCGCAGAGGGACACAAACGCGGCATAGGGCTCGGGCGGTTGGGGGGGAAGGGCCTCGGGCTCCTCCAGGCTCCGCAGGGCCTGGGCCAGGATCCGGGGGTTGCCCACGTCCTGGAGGACCCCCGTGGTGGCCATGCGTAGTTCCCAGAGGGCAGCATCCCGCCGAACCACCAGCAGGGTGAAGGGTACGGCCCCCAGCAGGCTGGGCTGGGCCGCCATGGCGTCCAGCATGGCCTCGTCGACCTGCGCCAGGGCCGCATCATGGTGGGCGGGATCCAGGTCGCCCAGGTCCAGGCAGGGGAGGTCGGGAAGGCACCAGGGGGCCCGGGTTTCGAAGGCGAAGTCCCGGTCACCGGCCTGGATCAGGGGGGACCTCAGGAGGGTCTGGTGCTCCAGGAAGCCCTCCAGGGCCTTCCGGAGCTGGGAAAGGTCCAGGCCCCGGTGACCTGTATGTTTGAGGAGCGCCACGTGGGCCCGGGGTTCCCGGGCGTAGCGCTGGGCCCGCCAGGAGGGATGGTGCCCCGCCGGGAAGAGGTCGCAGTGGGGGCTGGCCTCCATGGCTGCCCGCTGGGCCTCCAGGAAGCGGACTGCCAGGTCACGAGCGCGGCGCCCCAGCCCGGGGATGTCCGGCTTGCCCGTGGGCAGGGAGGCGCCGGGGGCCAGGAAGTACCTGGGCAGGGGCAGGGAGGGGCGGTGGGCGCGCATTCGGTCCAGGAGGCTGCTGGCCTCCGCGGTGGTCTCCGCCACCAGGATGGAACCCCTGTGGAGGGCAAAGGTGGCTTCGGCCCCGAAGGCCGACCGAAGGCGCTGCAGGTCCTCCTCCCGGGAGCCTTCCGTGGGCTCCAGGAGGCGCGCCAGGTCCGCCATGGTCTCGGCCCCATGGACCTGGGAGAAGCTGAGGTGTAGGCCATGGGCATCCCGGAGTTCCAGCAGCATCCGGCTCACCAGGAGGGAATGCCCCCCA
>CAZPUI010000872.1:0-2432 GCA_964589695.1 uncultured Solibacteraceae bacterium
GGACTGCTGCGGGGGGTGGATGCCCACCTCATCCCCAGGGCCCGCCACATGTCCGAATTGGAAGCCATCCTCTATCCCGCCCTGCAGCGACGGTTCGGCTTCGACCCCGGGGACCGAATCGTGGTCACCTTCGGCCACCCCCTGTGGACCACGGGGACGACGAACTCCATGAAGGTGGTGACCGTTTAGATCACCCAGGCGAATGCCCGGTCATGCTGGGACCCTTCAAGACTCAACCGTGAGCCGGATCGCCTCCCGCAGCTCCTGGACCGTGAAAGGCTTGGCCAGGATGCGCAGCTGGGCGTCCGGCTCCAGTCCGTGCATGGGGGGTGCCTCGGGATTGCCGGTGGCGAGGATCGCGGGGAGGGTCGGCCATCGTTGCCTCAGCCGGGCCAGGGTCTCATGCCCCTTCATGCCCGGCATGTTCTGATCCAGGATCACCAGGTCATAGGCCGGGTCCTGGTCCAACAGATCCAAGGCTTCGGCGCCCCCTGCCGCGCATGTGGGACGGTGCCCGAGGGCCTCCAGCAGGAGCGACACGCTGGTCCGGATCAGCTCGTCGTCGTCCACCAGCAGGATGGCGAGGGGGGCTCCGTGGGCGGGAACGGCGGCCAAAGCTTCGAAGGCTGAAACGCAGCTGGGCAGGGTGGGGAAACGAAGCTGGGCCCGGGTGCCCCAGCCCTGGGTGCTCTCCAGCCGGAAGGTGCCCCCGTGGGCATGGACCGTGGCGTAGGTGTTGGTGAGTCCAAGGCCCGTGCCCTGGCCCTGGGGCTTGGTGGTGAAGAAGGGATCCATGGCCCGGGCCAGGACCTCCGGGGGCATGCCTTCCCCGGAGTCTTCCACCTCGAGGATCACCCAATCCGGTGTGGGGCAGAGGGTTCGAAGGGTCAGGGTGCCCCCCTTCGGCATGGCGTCGATGGCATTCGTGCACAGGTTCATGAGGGCGGCGGACAGTCGGGCCCGCTCGCCCCACACCTTGGGCCCCGACTCGGCGAGCTCCAGGCGGAAGGCAACCTTTTGAAGCGTGGAGCGTTGCAGGAGGTCGACCTCCTCCACCACCAGGCCATTGAGGTCCACCTCTTCCGGCTCCAGAAGGTCCTTGCGGGCGAAGGCCATCAGGCCTCCCAGCAGCCTGCGCCCCCGGTCCGTGGCCCTTAGCACGAGTTCGATGACCTCCTTGTGGTTCGACACCAGGGAGGCGTCCAGCAGCAGGGCTTCCGTGGCGGCGCGGATGGCCCCGAGCACGTTGTTGATATCGTGGGCAACGCCCGCCGCCAGGCACCCCAGGCTCTCCATCTTCTGGGTGTGGACGAGGTCGGCTTCCAGGCGGCGCAGGTGCTCCTCCGCACGCTTCCGCTCGGTGATGTCCAGGAAGGCCACCCGGCATTCGGGGGAAGCACCCCCAGAGGTCTCCAGACGGATCCATGGGGCCCTTCCGGGCATGTCCAGGGTGGCCAGGTCCAGGGTTGCGGCCTGGGGGAGGCTGAACCACGCGGAGAGGAAGGCCTGGAAGGCCGCCTGGGCGTGCTCCGCCAGGAACCGAAGGAAGGGTTGCCCCAGCAGGGCGGAACGCTCCGTTCCCAGCAGGCGCACGGCGGTCAGGTTGGCCTGGAGCACCGTGCCCTTCGCGTCCAGCGTCAGGTAACCCACCGGGGCGAATTCGTAGAGATCGGTGTAGCTTTCCAGAAGTTTCGCAACCTCCTCCCGGGCCTGCTCAAGCTCGGCGTTCTGCATCTCCAGTTCAATCTGGTGCACCTGCAGTACGTGATAGAGCCGAGGATCCTGGGCGGAAAGGTCCGCTTCCCACTGACGTCTGCGTGCGAGCTCCGCCTCGGCCTGAAGCCGCAAGGCGAGGGCCTTGGGTGAGCTGCGCGTCGATTCGGTCATGGCTTCGCCTTAGACGATGTGCCGCCCATGGGGTCCAGAAACGAGTCGCATGGGTGTGGGGAGGAATCGCCCCGGGCGCAACGGGGAGTATCTCCCCCCTGCACGCCGGCTGCAAGTCATGGTGCAGCCCCGTCCCCTGAGGGTGGAAGGCCATCCCGGAGCTCCGCCTCCAGGACCTTGGCCCGGGTGATCTCGGTGAAGGTGATCACCACCCCGCCAATGGTGTTCTGAAGGGTCCGGTAGGGCAGGATGCGGGTGGCGTACCACGCGCCTCCGCGCTGGGAAGGAATCTCCTTCTCGCAGTATTTGAGGGAGCGCAGGACCTCCTTGGCGTCCTCGTCCAGGGTCGGATAGTCCAGGTCGTTCACCAGGTCCATGAGGGGCCGTCCCACATCGCCGGGGATCAGCTTGAAGATCCGGGTGGCCCCCTTGGTGAACCGCCGTACGTTCAGCTGCTCGTCCAGGAAGAGGGTCGCAATTTCCGTGGCATCCAGCAGGTTCTTCATATCGTTGTTCGTGCCGGAAAGCTCCTCCACCTTGGCCTG
>CAZPUI010000873.1:0-2428 GCA_964589695.1 uncultured Solibacteraceae bacterium
GTACTGACGGAAACACTGCCGGGAAGGATCACGCTGGCGACCACCAGCCTGCTGTCGCTCCTGGGCGTGGGCCTGGGCCTGCGGCGCCTGGACCAGGAACGGATCCCCCGGGTGGCCGTCATGGCCTGTGTCTTCTTCGTGGTGTCCCTGGTGCCCTTCAAGCTGGGCCCCACCAGCGCCCACCTGGGCCTCACGGGGCTGGCGGGCCTCCTGCTGGGGTGGAGTTCCTTCCCCGCCTTCCTGGTGGCCATCGGGCTCCAGGCCCTCTTCTTCGGCCATGGGGGCGTCACCATGATCGGTGTGAACACCTTCAACTTCGGCCTGGCGGCCCTCCTGGGGGGCGCCCTCCTCCAGGGCTCGGTGCGCCGGGCCCGGACCCGTCCCGTCCAGCTGACCTGGGGCTTCCTGGTGGGGGCCCTGCCCGTGGTGCTCACCTCCCTGGCCGTGGCCCTGGAACTCCTGGCCGCGGGCCGGGCCTTCACCGGATTTGCGGGGGTGGTGCTCCTGGGCAACCTGCCCGTGGCCCTGGTGGAGGGCCTGGTCACCGCCGCCGCCCTCTCCTTCCTGAGACAGGTCCGCCCCGAAACCCTGGGCGCCTGAAGCCTGGAGTCTCCCATGACCCTCTCCCTCCTTCGACCGGCCCTGGTGCTCCTCATCGCCTCCCCCCTGGCCGCCCATGGCATGCGCCTGGAGGTCCGGGTGGACGCCCAGGCCCGGGTGGTGGGCACCGCCCGGTACGGCGCCCATGCCGTGGCCAACGCCGAAGTCCAGCTGCTGGCCCCCGATGGGAAGGTGCTGGCCACCGGAAAGACCGATGCCCAGGGCGCCTTTGCCCTGGCGGCCCCCCAGCGGGGGGAGCTGCGCCTGGTGGTGAACGATGGGTCCCATCGGGGGGAGAAGACGCTGCCCCTGGGGGCCTTCCCCTCCCACTTTCCGATCCAGGGAGGGGGTCCGGCACCCACCGCGAACGAGGCCACGAACCTTTCCGCCGTGGTGGAAGCCGCCGTGGCCAAGCGCCTGGAGCCCGTGGAACTGATGCTCCAGCGCCAGGCGGACGCCCTGCGCCTGCGGGACATCCTGGGGGGCATCGGCTACATCCTGGGCCTGGCGGGCATCGGCTTCTACTTCGCCGGCCGGGCGAAGCGGTAAGGCTCCGTGTCCTGCGAAACCTACCTGCAGGGGGAGGCCTGGCTGCGCCGGGTGGATCCCCGGCTGCGCTTCATTGGGGCCCTGGCCTTTGCGACCCTGGTGGCCCTGACACCCCACCCCCGAGCGGCCCTCGCCGGCCTGGGGGTGGGCCTGGCCCTGGCCTTGGCGGCGGACCTGCCCTGGCAGGCCGTGGCCAAGCGGTTGCGTTCCCTGAACCTCCTCATGCTCACCTTGGCCCTGCTGCTGCCCCTGGACTTCACGGGCCGGGCTCCCTACGCCTGGGGCCCCTTGGGCTGGTCCCCGGCGAACCTCGCCCTGGCGGGCCTCATCGCCCTCAAGGCCAATGCCATCTCCCTGGCGGTTACCGCCCTGGTGAGCACGGTGGAACCCGTGCACCTGGGCCAGGCCTTGCACCGCCTGGGCGCCCCCACCAAACTCGTGCAGCTGCTGGTGTTCACCCTGCGCTACATGGACGAACTGGAGCACGAGCGGCACAAGCTGGCGGACGCCCTGCGGGTGCGCGGCTTCCGCCCCCATCTGAACCGCCACACCCTGCGCACCTACGGCCACGCCCTGGGCATGCTGCTGGTGGGCTCCTTCGACCGTGCGGAACGGGTCCTGGCCGCCATGCGGTGCCGGGGCTTCCACGGGACCTTCCATGTGCTGGACGGCCTGGAGGCCGGGGCCCGGGAGCTGGCCTTCGGTTGCGGCGCCCTGGCGGTGCTGGGGACGCTAGGATGGCTGGCATGGATGTGATCCTCCAGCTCGAAGGCTGCACCTTTGCCTACCCCGGCGGCCCCGCGGTGCTCCAGGGCCTGGACCTGGTGCTCCGGGAGGGGGACCGGGTGGCCCTCCATGGCGCCAACGGTAGCGGCAAGACCACCCTCCTCCACCTGCTGGTGGGCCTCCTCCATCCCCAGGCGGGCTCCCTGCGCCACCGGGACCGCCCCTGCCGGACGGAGGCGGACTTTCATCCCCTGCGCCACGAGGTGGGCCTCCTCTTCCAGGACAGCGAGGATCAGCTCTTCTGCCCCACGGTGCGGGAGGATGTGGCCTTCGGCCCCCTGAACCAAGGCCTGTCCCCAGCCGAGGCCCTGCGCATTACGGACGAAGTCCTGGCGGCCGTGGGCCTGGAGGGCTTTGGCCCCCGCATCACCCATCGACTCTCGGGGGGCGAGAAGCGCCTGGTGAGCCTCGCCACCATCCTGGCCATGCGCCCCCGCCTGCTGCTCCTGGACGAGCCCACCACGGGCCTGGACGAGATCGCCCGAACCCGGAA
>CAZPUI010000874.1:0-2427 GCA_964589695.1 uncultured Solibacteraceae bacterium
CGTGCCGCACACCAGGAGGGGCAGGGGGCACTTTTCCTGCTCCACCACCTGTTTGGTGAGTTCCAGGGGGCTGGCCACCATGAGCTGGTGGTGCACGAGGATCAGGCGGACCCGCCCCCAGCCCCCATCCTGGGCCCCCAGCTCCTTGAGTTGGGGCAGCAGGGGTCCCTTGATGTAGTTCAGATGGGCAAAGCCGAATTTGCGCCCCAGGGCCTCCGCCAGGCGCTTGGCCAGGTCCTCCTTCTCCGAGAGCAGGAGGATCATGGGATCCCGGTCCACGGCGATGCGGGCTCCAGCAAGCTCCGCGGGCTTGGAGGTCCGGGGGCTGCGAACGCCCGTGGAGAACTCCTCTCGGTCCCGGGCCATCTGGATCTGCTGCTGGTTGTCCAGCCACTTGCGGTACTCGCCGAGCATGAACTTGTCCGCCTTGGAGGTGAACTCCAGGCCGACGCAGGCATCCCCGAAGTAGGCCACCCGGGTGGGGGCTGTGAACTTCTGATTGCCCTCCATGGGGATGTCCACCATGGCTTCCTCGCCCATGCGGAAGACTTCGTGGATGTCCTGGCGACTGTCCCTCAGGGTCAGTTCCACGCCCTCCGAACTCAACCCGGTGAGGGTGCCATCCAGGAGCTGGCCTCGGGCGTTGCTCAGGCTGCATTTCACGTTGGCATCTGGGACGAAATGCACGAAGCGGTGGGCATCGGTGCGCCGCAGGGTGCGGGGCAGGGCGAAACGCCCGCAGGGCACCCGCTCGATCTCGCAGAGACCCTCGAAGGGAACGACACATTCGTACTTAATGGTCCGATCCTCCATGCTCAGGGTGACTTTTTCCCCGCTGCCCAGCTTGAGGCTGGCCACGTCTTTGGGAACCATCATGAGGGCCATGAAATTGTTCTCTGACGTGAGGATCTCGAAGGCCTGGCGCCCATCCTTGGTGGCCACGCCCACCTTGAGGCCAAAGGCGACCTGGCGGCGGATCAGGGTCAGGATGGCCGAAGGATCTTCCAGTACGCGGTTGGTATCGGAGCTCATGGGACACTCACTGGCGGCTCGAAACGGGGAAGCCAGCGCTTGAGGGCGCTGACGAGGCTGTCCATGGTGACGGGTTTGGAAAGGTAGTCGTCCATGCCGACGTCCAGGCAGCGCTCCTTGTCGCCCTGCATGGCGTTGGCGGTCATGGCCAGGATGGGCGTGTGGCGCTGGTCGCCTTCCGCCGCCCGGATGTGCTGGGTGGCCTGGAATCCGTCCATGATCGGCATCTGGCAATCCATGAGGACCAGATCATAGGATCTCCTGCCCAGGGCTTCCAGGGCCTCCTGGCCATGGCTTGCCAGGTCGGCCTTCAGGCCCAGTTTTTTCAAGACGGCCAAGGCCACCCGCTGGTTGACCAGGTTGTCCTCCACCAGCAGCAGGCGAGCCTCCGGAGAGGGCTCGTGGGGGAGTTCGGGGAGGGAGGGCGCGGGTCTTTCCGGTGGAATCGGGAGCAGCGCGGGCATGGGGGCACAGGACACCAGGGCCCGGACATGGGAGCGGCGAAGGGGCAGGGCCAGGGGTTCGATGTGGCCAAGGCCATCGCGGTGGCGGGCCTCCTCGCTTTCGTACATGGAGCGGGCCCTGAGCACCCGCAGGTTGGCCCGGGTGGGGTCCTTGAGCAACAGCCTTAGGTGGTGGGCGAAGGCATCGTTGGGCGGACGATCCGGAATCACCAGGAAGGTCTGGGCTTGGGACCCCATGGTTCCAAGCGTGAAATCCTTCAGGGAGATCACTTCAGCGTTCAAACCCCAGGCCCGAAGCTGGCGGGCCATGTAGTCGCCGGGGAGGTCCGGGAAGCCCGCCAGGTAGAAACGACTGGGGGGAGGCACCCAGGGGGGCTGAGCGTCGGAAATCCTCGGGAATCGGGCCGTGAAATGGAAGCGGCTACCCTGCCCAGGTACGCTCTTGACGTCGATCCTGCCGCCCATGAGTTCCGACAAGCGCCTGCAGATGGCCAATCCCAGTCCCGTGCCGCCGTACTTGCGGGTGGTGGAGGCGTTGCCCTGGTAGAAGGACTGGAAGAGCCTCTGGGTCACCTCCGGGCTCATGCCGATGCCTGAATCCTCCACCTCGAAGGCCAGGAGGGCGCCTTCCTCATCGGAGGAAGCCAGGGAGATGCGCACGGACACGTGGCCTCGCTCCGTGAATTTCAAGGCGTTGTCGGTCAAGTTCGTGAGGACCTGGCGCAGACGGACGGGGTCTCCCACCAGGCGGGTGGGGGTACCTGCCTCCACGAGGGTCACCAGGGCGATGCCTTTGGCGTGGGCCTTGTAGCCCAGGGCCGCCAGCAGGTCGTCCAGGGTCTCCTGGAGGTCAAAGGGGATGTGTTCCAGCTCCAGCTTGCCGGCCTCGATCTTGGAGAAGTCCAGGATGTCGTTGATGATCCCGAGCAGC
>CAZPUI010000875.1:0-2421 GCA_964589695.1 uncultured Solibacteraceae bacterium
CTTGGTGTGGCGACACGCCTCCTCGGGAGGCGTGTACGTGATGCCCATGATCGGGGCTGCGGCCCAGGCCGGGGCCGTGGTGTGGACTGAGCCGGATCCCGCCTGGCAGATCGCGGGCAGCGGGGACCTGGATGGGGATGGTCGCAGCGACCTGGTGTGGTGGAACAGCAGCACCGGCATGGCCTACGGGATGCTGATGCAGGGGACTTCGGTGGCGGGCGGCGGGGTCATCCACGTGGAAGCGGACACCCAGTGGCGGATCCAGGCGGTGGCGGATATCGATGGGGACGGGCGCTCGGACCTGGTGTGGCGCCATGGCCAGAGCGGCACGGTCTACCTCATGCCCATGGACGGGACCACGCAACTTGCGGGCGCGGTGGTTTGGACGGAACCGGACGCGGCCTGGCAGATCCTGGGCGCGGCGGACTTCGAGGGTGATGGGAAGGCGGATCTGCTGTGGCGGAACCGCAGCACGGGGATGCTGTACCTGATGTTGCTGAATGGCTTCAGCCTCCAGGAGGGCCGGGTGCTGTACGTCGAGCCCGACACCCAGTGGCTCCCGGACCAGATGGTGGATCTGAACGGCGATGGCACCACGGATCTGGTGTGGCGCCACCAGGGCACGGGCAGCGTCTACGCCATGCCCATCGTGGCGGGTGCCGTTCAGCCTGGCGTGGTGTTCTGGACGGAGCCGAACCAGGACTGGCAGATGGTGGGCGGCGGGGATTTCGACGGGGATGGCCGTGAGGACCTGGTCTGGTGGAACAAGACCACCGGACAGGTCTACCAGATGTTGATGAACGGGACGGTCCAGGCTTCCGGGACCGTGGTGTGGACCGAACCGGACACCACCTGGCGCTTGCAGGTGGGGGGTGGGGCACAGAAGCCCCAGGATTCGTCCCCCTCGCCCCTGGTGGTGCGCCAGACGGGCATGGGCACTCCGGATCACCGGGTGACGGTGGAGGCGCCGGGTATCTTCCGCCTTGGGTTCGAATGGAAGTTCAACTATGGGCTTTCCCAGTGGTACGACCTGGCCCATGACCCTAGGGGGGAACGGGACCTGGCAGAGTACACGCCGGAGGGCAATCCAGACAGCTCCCAGGGATCCCTGCACAACTTCGTGATCTACCCTGCGGACTGGCACGCGAACCATATCTCCGCCCGGGACCAGTGGCCCAACCTCCCGCGCACGTTCGAGATCCTGGAGCAGAACGCCGTGCGGGTGGTGGTGCGGGCTTCATGTTCCCCCACGGTGACCAACTCGGCAGAACCCCGGCTGACCCTCCGGACCACCTATTCCATCTACGCCCACGGTCGCATCGGGATCCGGGACGAGGTGGTGTCCACGGCGGATCTGGGTAACACCATGTGGTACCAGGCCGTGCTGGGCCTCGGGGATCCATCCTTCTCGGGCAATGCCCTGGATCAAGGAACTGGGAGCGTGGCGAGCTCCACGACCCTTCGGGATGCCAGCAAAACCTGGACTCCCGGCCAGTGGGTGGGCTACCAGCTGAACCAGGACCCCTGGAACGCCTGGGAGATCGTGGCCAACACGGCGGACACGCTCACCCTCAAACCCACGGATAGGCTGCTGGCGAACGCGAGCTACAGCATCAGCAGCCATCCCAAGCGCTTTGGCTGGATCCCCGCGAGCTATGAGGCCCTTCCCTATGATTGGAGCGGTGAGCCTTCCAAGTGCCTCTTCACCTTCTGGGATGACGCCACCCCGGCGCCCTGGACCACCTGGGCTCAGGCCAGCCTGATGGTGGCTCGGGACCCTTCCAATCTGGAGGTGGAGAACCAGAACACCCATGTCTGGCACAACTTCAAGCGCTGGATGTACCGGAACACCAATTTGCCCCTTCCGGCCAACCAGCCCAAGATCTGGAACTGGCTGCTGCAACTGGGCTCCAAGGATGCAGCTCCCCTTCCCAGCATCCGCAGCATGGAGGTGGCCCGCCCCCTGGCGGACGATTACCACACCCCCGCCACCCTGAGCCTCACCACGGGGACGGCGGCAGCGGTGCCCTACGACCGCGGCCAGGCCTGCTATGCCCTTGTGGCTTCGGGGAACCGCGTGCGTTTGACCTTCGGAGCGGGCTCCACGCCCCGGATCCGTCCCGTGTTCCGCATCGAGAACTACACGGCGTCGGCCCTGCCCACGGTGAAGGTGGAGGGTGCCGTGATCCAGGATGTGGTGGCGGCCCACGGTGGGGAAAACACGGTGCTGGTGCAGTTCCTCCGGGATTTCACCGGAACCGTGGAACTGGCCTTTGAGGATGTGGCTTCCCCTGAAGTGCCCGTCATCACGAGCTTCACCGCCGATCCCACCACGTTGACGGTGGGGGGCAGCACCACCCTGAGGGCCACCTATAGCGGGGGGACGGGGCGCATCATGCCCGGGAACCTGGCCCTCGCGAC
>CAZPUI010000876.1:0-2415 GCA_964589695.1 uncultured Solibacteraceae bacterium
GAAAAGCCTCCAGCGCCTCGAGGGTCTTGGGGGCATCCTTGGTCATCCAGTGGGCCTGGGCCACGGCCATGCATAGGTTGGAGAGGTGCAAGCTCAGGAAGGCGGGGCGCCTCGCCTCCACCACATCCTTGAGGGCGTCGGGTTGGGTGGCCAGCTTCCGCGCCTCGGCCTGATAGGCCAGAACCGCGTCCAGCACCTTCCCTTGGGGAAAAGCCGCGCTTTTCGGGTGGCGCAGGAGCTGCTGGGGGGCCTGGGCGATGAGGGCGAAGCGATCGGGAAAGCCCGTTCCATCGATGCGCCCCCTTTGGAGGGTCAGGATGGACTCCAGGCTGTCGGCCATGCGAATACGGAGTTCCAGGATTTGATCGTCGATCCGGGTCATGAGGCTGCTCTGGGGGTAGGCAGTCTTGATCCGCTCCAGCTCCTTCAGGCGGGCCCCCAGGTCGGGCAACCTCATGGCGGCATTGAGTTCCCTTACCTCAGGGGGTGGAGGTGTCTGGGCCCCCATGAAGGTGGCCAGACCCAGGCTCAGGGCCAGGAGATGGGGGAGACGGGACAGCTTCACGGTCGACTCCTTTGATGGAACATGGGTCAGTCTAGAGGCCTCGTGTCGCGATGGATAGGGCGGTTCGCCTTCCATGGACGCACCCACCCTCGAGGAGGCGCCCATCCAGTTGGAAGGCCCCCTGCTCGACAGCCTTCGGCTGCCACCTCGGCGCAGGGGCTTCCTGGCCGAGGTCACGGCCACCCGCGTCCTGGAGGGCGACTGCGATGCCCAGGGGCGCCTCATCACCCGGAAGCTCAAGGTCTTCGGCAGGGCGGCCGGCAGCGGGGAGTTCTGCCTGCGGGGACCCGTCATCGGCCCCATCGTTCAGGGCGTGGGGCGGAGTGCTATCCGTGATTGATCCGAACGGGTTCTGGAACAAAAAAACAGCCCCTGGCAGGCATCGCCAGGGGCTCGATCCGGGTTTGGACCGGAGGTGCTCTGATCTGGACTAGCGGGTGCAGTGGAGAGGGTTGGTCGGATAGCAGGCCTTGCAGCGGCTCTGGCAGGTTCGGGTGGCGCAGAAGTAGGTGTAGGGGGTGCTGCAGTTGATGATGGTGGCGCCTCCGCCGACTTCTTCCAGGTCCTTGGCGTCCAGGGAGGCGATGGTGAGCTTGTTGAGGTTGAGCTTCTTCATGGAGTGCTCCGGGGGGAGAAGGCCCAGCACTGCTGGGCGGTTGGAAGGCCGGTTGGTCGGACCTGATGCCAACCCAGTAACCGGGAGGGATGCCCCATCCTCTTCCCGGACCTTCCAGCTGTCGTCTCACTTCATGAATTGGGATTCCAAGACCTTTCCCCGCCCCAAATTCGGCTTCGATGAAGCCCGGATCTAGGCCAGCGTGACCTCGAATACACACCGTTTGCTGCCGGAGAGCTTGGATTCCTTCAGGACAGCCTTCACCGGCCTGCCGAAGATGCCTTCGAAGGCCTCCTTCTGGTAGCCCACGGAGCAATTGCAGAAGAGCGCCGGGGTCCGCTTTTTGTCCACCAGGGGGCAGCCACAGTCACCCTCGGCCACGGTGACCGTGATGACCCCCTTTTCCTTGTCCCAGGTGAATTCGGTGCCCCACTGCTTCCGGGCCATGGCGAAGTAGCGCTCCGCATCGCCCTTGAACTTCCCCTGGAGCCCTCCCAGCTTGGCGCACTCCCGCCCGGTCTTCTCCAGAACCCCCGCGCAGGCTTCCGCCGGGAGGCCAGCGGCCATGAAGCCCACGAGGTTGGCAAGCTGGTGGCGTGCGAAGGCCAAGCGCTGGTCCTCCGCGGGCGCCTCTGCCGCCTGGAGCGCGCTTCGCAGGCCCAACACGTTCAGGGCGCATCCACAGGCCCCGAGCCCGCAGACGCTTCTGAGGAAATCCTTCCGATCCATGGGAGCTCCTTGTCAGGTCGTGGCCCTGTGAGGGCATGGACGGGGCAGTTTGGGGTACACCAGGACCCGGGTGCAGCCGACCTGGGCCGAGCACGGAAAAAGGAGGGATGAACCTCGGAGGGACGGGGTTGGGTCCATTCCCCTGGTCCACGCCCCTGGGTAAATGAACAGGGATTCTGTGGCCGGAACGGCCGTTTCACCGATGAGTCCGGCTGGTACAGTGAACAACCATGGATGCCACCCCACCCACCAATGCCTTCATCGGTCAAACCACCGCACCCACCGCGGACGCGCTGAGGGCAGCCTTGGGTCCGGTCTGGCCCCTGTGGGAGCAAGGCCTTGGGCGTCTGGACACCGAGCTCGGGGTGAACCTTCACGAATGGAAATCGTATTCGGTCAAGGCGGGCTGGAGCCTCCGCATGACGCGGAAGGCCCGAACCATCGTCTGGTTGATGCCCTGCCAAGGGGCCTTCACCGTGGCCTTCATCTTCGGTGCGAAGGCCAT
>CAZPUI010000877.1:0-2407 GCA_964589695.1 uncultured Solibacteraceae bacterium
TCAACGGCCCACGCCGCACCCAGCCTGTCGACCTAGACCACGGGTCCCCTGCCCCCCTGATTCAACACCCCTTCACCCGCCCACCCGCGCATTCACGTAGGCGGCCACCTTCGCCAGGGTCTCGAACTTCCGGGGCACCATATCGGCATCCGGGACCCGGATTCCGAAGGCCTTTTCCAACTCCCCGATGAGGTCCATCATCCCGAAGGAATCGATGACTCCCGCCTCGAACAGGGATTCCTCCACGTCCTGGGGCACGGGGGCCTGGGCGAGGGGGGCGAGGAGGGAGCGAACCTGGTCGGT
Source organism: uncultured Solibacteraceae bacterium (assembly GCA_964589695.1). Lineage (GTDB taxonomy): Bacteria > Acidobacteriota > Holophagae > Holophagales > Holophagaceae > CAZPUI01. The sequence goes on from CAZPUI010000877.1 coordinate 304, forward strand.
GGTGATCATGGAGGGGCCTCGGACGCCGCACCTGCGGCTAGGTTTTCACGTTACCGGAGGCCTGGACAGGCCGGAAGGGCCCGCAGTTGACACTAGACCTCCCGACTGCGCCAGCGCCCCTTCCGGAACAAGTAGGCACTCACCACCGCCAGCAGGGAGTAGGCGGCGAGCACCGCCAGGAAGATGCCCCGGTAGCCGATGGAGGGCTGGCGGGCCAGGGCCCAGGCCAAGGGAAGCTGGAAGAGCCAGAAGACCCCCAAGTTGATCCAGGTGGGCGTGGCGGTGTCCCCGGCCCCATTGAAGGCCTGGGTGAGCACCATGCCGAAGGCGAAGAAGGGGAAGCCCGCCGCCACGGCCCGCAGCCCGAAGATGGCCACGGGGGCAACCTGGGGATCCGAGGTGAAGGCCCCCACGATCCAGGGGGCCAGGAGCTGGAAGAGGAGCCCCAGGCCCCCCAGGAAGGCCAGGTTGTAGCGCGCTGCCTGCCATACGGCCTGTTCCGCGCGGTCGGGCTTACCAGCCCCCAGGGACTGCCCCACCAGGGTGGCGGCGGCGTTGGAGAGCCCCCAGGCGGGCAGGATCGCGAAGAGCACCAGACGGATGGCGATGGTGTACCCCGCCATGGGACCGGAGCCAAAGGCCGCCATGAGGCGGATGAGCCCAATCCAGCTCAAAGAACTCACCAGCACCTGGAAGGTTCCGTTCAAGGAGAGGCGCAGCAACCGGAGCATGGTCTTGACTTCCAGGACCAGGTGCTTCCGGGCCACCCGCAGGTGATCGCTGCCCCGGAACAGCTGGTGCAGCGCGTAGAGGACCCCCACCCCGCGGCCCAGGGTGGTGGCCACCGCGGCCCCGGTGACGCCCATCCGGGGGAAGGGTCCCACCCCGAAGACCAGCAAGGGGCCCAGCAGGATGTTGAGACCATTGGCCAGCCAAAGCACCCTCATGGCCACCGCCGCATCCCCCGCGCCCCGGAACGCGGCGTTGACGATGAAGAGCATGAAGGCCGTGGCACTCCCCCCCAGCATGACCCGGGTGAAGGTGGTGCCACTGGCCAGCACCCCGGGGGAGGCGCCCATGAGGCGCAGCAGCTGCGGCGCCGCCAGGGCCCCGGCCACACTCAAGGCCAGGGCCACCAGCCCCCCCAGGGCGAGCGCCTGGACGGCGCTGCGTGCGGCCCCATCGGCATCCTGTTCCCCGGTGCGGCGCGCCACCACCGCCGTGGCGGCGATGGAAAGGCCCACCGCCAGGGTGTAGACGATGATCATCAGGGATTCCGTGAGCCCCACCGTGGCCACGGCCTCGGCCCCCAGGTGGGACACCCAGAACACATCGGCCACGGCGAAGAGGCTCTCCATGACCATCTCCAGCACCATGGGCACGGCCAGCAGGAAGATGGCACGGCGTAGGTCCCCCTGGGTGTAGTCGTGGTGGGTGCCCCGGGCGGCGTCTTTCAGGTCCCGCCACCAGGAATGCGCCTGGGGCGCGGCATTGTCGAGGGATTGAATGGATTCGTTCATGCAGAGGCTCCGGTGGATGGACCCTGGCCAAATCGCTGGCTGAAGCGTGGGTCCAAATTCCGCGGTGCTTGGGTCTCGTTCAGCTCAAGGTCGCAGGGCCGCTCCAGCAGGTCGTCATCCCGGTCCCGGTGAAGGGAATGGGCCTGGGATCGAACTGCATGAGCTTCATGGAACTGACCTCAAGGAAAAGACCCGCATGAACGCTGCGGGTTTGAAGAGCCTAGCGGAGCCCCAGGGACAGGTCAACCCAACGGGAGCGGTGGGCATCCCAGGTGCCGTCCTTCAGGCCCTTCGGAGGCCCTCGTGCTCCGTACCTAACCTTTCAGAACCCACCGAACTGATAGCACTGAGCACGCAGAGCGGCTTCCGGCCGCAACCGAAGAGCAGGTTAAACACGGAGGACACTGAAAAAAAGGAGATGAGCACGGAGAAAAGAAAAGGTGATTCTCGGAACCCGACTTTATGGCCTGGTTCCAGCAGGGGCGGAGCCGGGGGGAGCAGCACAGAGCGGCCCTCGCTGTTAGCCAGCACCTAAAGTGAAACTCCCAATCCGCAAGAAGTCCTTGATCCATCAGGCAACGGGG
>CAZPUI010000878.1:0-2404 GCA_964589695.1 uncultured Solibacteraceae bacterium
TCGCCCGCCGAGAACGGCTGGAAGAGGCGGGCCGCCTTTTCGGGCGCCAGACCAATGCCCGTGTCCTTGACCAGGAAGCAGAGGAAGGTCCTTCCCCCCACCCTGGATGTCTCTACCCGCACATGGATGTAGCCTTCCTGGGTGAATTTCAGGGCATTGGCCACCAGGTTGATGAGCACCTGGCCCAGGCGCAGGGGATCCCCCAGGAAGACCGGAGGAACGTCGGCCCCCTGGGAGAAGATGAGGTCGAGCCCCTTCTCCCCGGCCTTCATGGTGAAGAGGTCGGCCACCTGGTTCTTCAGGTCCTGAAGGCGAGTGGGGATCTGCTCCACCGTCATCTTCCCCGCCTCCATTTTGGAGAAGTCCAGGATGTCGTTGATGAGCGTGAGCAGGGACTGCCCCGCGTCCGCCACCTTGCGCAGGTAGTCCCGGACGCCGGGGGAGAGGTCCGCCTTGAGGGCGAGGTTGGTGAACCCCAGGATGGCGTTCATGGGCGTGCGCAGTTCGTGGCTCATATTGGCCAGGAAGTCGCTCTTGGCCTTGGTGGCCGCCAGGGCCTCCTCCCGGGCCTCCTGGAGGTCCGCCGTGCGCTCCCGGATCCGGGTCTCCAGCACTTCCTTTTCGTGCTGGAGGTAGGCCACCCGCCACCGTACGGTACGCACCACCAGCCCCCCCATGGCCAGGAGGCCCAAAACGCGCGCCCACCAGGTCTGCCACCAAGCCGGCAGGACCTTGAATGGCACCTTGGTGACCTCGCGCCAGGCCCCATGCCCCATGCGGGCACGGACCTCGAACACATAGTCTCCGGGCTGCACTGCGGGAAGCACCTGGCTGCGCCCCTCCGTGGTGCGCCACTCGGAATCCAACCCTTCCACCCGGATCTGGTGCTGGACCGCCCGTTCGTTGCTAAAGCTGAGGGTGGAGAAGCGCACTTCCACCGTGGCCTGGTGATGGGGAATCACAAGGCCCGGGGGAAGGTCCAGGGCGTAGGTGCGCTCCCCAAAGGAGAACTGCGTGATCACGGGGCTGGGGATTGCGCTTTGGGTTTGCTGGAGGCTGGCGTCATGCCATGCAAGACCCGCGGAGGTGCAGATCCACACATCGCCTGAAGGGTCGGCCCAGAAGCCTTGGGCACTGATGTCCTCGCCCACCAGGCCATCCTCTTTGCCGTAGTGGTCCACCCGGCCATCCCGGTCCACCACGTCCACGCCCAGGCCAGTGCCCACCCAAACCTGGCCCCGGGCATCCTCGCCAATCATGTAGATCTTCCCCGGGGAGAAGCCCTGGGACGCATCCACATGGCGACGAACTTCCAGGCGTTCCTGGTTCAGGACCAGTTCCGAATAGCCCAGGGCATTGTAGTACACCGCCATCAAGGTGCCGTCCCTGCGGGGCCTCAGGTAGGCCATGCGGGTAGTGCGCAGGCCATCCTTCTCCTGGAATCCCTGCCAGCGGTCTCCGATGCGAACGACCAGGCCCAAATCCCCGGCCACCCAGACTCGGCCCTCCCTGTCCTCGACCAGGTCCCGGGCGGATTCAGTACCCTGCCACCCTGGCAGGGGTTCAGGGACGAACCGCCAACGGTCCCCCACCGGGGTGCCCCTGAGCAGCCCCCCCCCATCCAGCCCGACCCAAAGCCGCCCGACACGGTCGATGAGGATCCTGAAAATCCGCCGATGGGGGACGATCACCCCCGCCTCCGCACCGTAGCGCACCACCTTGCCCGTGCGGGGATTCCAGTGGACCACCATGGGTCCCCCGACCAGGAAGAAGGTCCCGTCCGGCGCGGGTGCCATGGAACGCACCTGGAAATCCTCCAGGCCGCGAATGACCTCCCAAGAGGTAGCCGTGGACCGCACCAAGCCCCGGTCCGTGCCCACCAGGAGGCGCCCCTCCGGATCCCGCCGAACAGTCCAGACCATCTCGCTGGGCAGGCCTTGGGTCGAGGTATAGGCCTTCCACATGCCCCGGCCCTGGAGCCGAAAGAGGCCGATGGACGCGATCCAGATGGAACCTTCCCGGTCTTCGAAAATGTCCCGACCGAGGGTGTTGGGCAGTCCCTCCCGGGGTCCGATGCACACCCAGCCCGCCCCCTCCTGCCAGTAGAGCCCCTGGGACGTGGCCGCAAGCAGGCGACCGGATCGGTCCATGGCCAAGGCGGCGGTGCTGGTGGCCGGGGGGATGGACGGCACCATGGGGACAAAGGAGGGGCTCCCTGGCTCCAGGTACAGCAGCTCATTCAGGCTTCGCACCCATACCCGACCCCGGCGATCCACCACCACACTGTCCACCTGTTCCCGTTCCAGCCGAGGGTGGATGGGCATCGCCTGCAGACGGCCCCCCTCCCACCGCAGGATGTGGGTGCGATCATCCCTGTGGGCCGCCAGCCAGACCATGGAGGCGT
>CAZPUI010000879.1:0-2403 GCA_964589695.1 uncultured Solibacteraceae bacterium
AACGCCCCTCCAGTCGCATTTTTCGCCTGTTTCCCGACCGGATTTTCAGCGTGCCGGGCTTCGGCACGGTGGTGACCGGTTCGGTGCTGGGAGGGACCCTTGCCCGGGAAGCCACGGCCTACCTGCTTCCCTCGGGTAGAAAGCTGAGGGTTCGACGCCTGGAGCGGCACGGCCAGGAGGTGGATGAGGTGGCCGCAGGGGATCGGGCCTCCCTCAACCTGGTGGGGGTCGAGCGGGAGGAATTCGCCCGGGGCATGGTCATCTGCGACCGGGTGCTCAGGGCCGCGGATCGGATCGATGTGAGCCTGCGCCTCTTCCAGGGGATCCGTCCCCTGGGGGTTTGGAGCCACGCCATCTTTCACCTGGGCACCTTCGAGGGCCAGGCTCGGATCCATCTCTTGGACCGGGATCAGCTCCAGGGGGGGGCGACGGCCCTTGCCCAGATCCACCTGGAACATCCCTGTGTCCTGCAGGCGGGCGACCGCTTTGTCCTGAGGAGCACGTCCACCGACGCCACCCTGGGGGGCGGGGAAGTGGTGGATCCGGCGCCCCTCCACCACCGACGTCGCCGGGAATCCGTGGTCAAGATCCTGGACGCCATCGCCCAGGGCAGCCAGGACGCCCTGGTGGCGGCGGAGATCAGGCGGCATCGTTTCCCCGTGAGCACGAGGGACCTTGCGAGCCTGCTGAACCTTTCGGAGGAAGACGTCGGGGCCGTAAGGATGCCGGACGATATCCGCAGCTACGCCACAGGTCAGGGAACGCATTTCCTGGCCACCACCGTGCGGGATGGCGTGGTCAAGCAGCTCGTCGCGCTGCTCAAGCGCCACCACTACCTGAACCCCCTTAGCGGCCGCGGGAAGACCTTGGAGGAACTGCTGGGCGCCCTGGGGGAGGGGGCGGGCGGCTTCACGGAAGCCTCCCTTCGGCCCCTCCTGAGCGAATTGGAAACGGAGCGCATCCTGCATATGGCGGGAGCGACTTACGTGCTCTACGGTCGGGAAACCGAGCTCACGCCCGAACGGAAGGCGCAGATCGACTTCGTCGCGGCCTTCCTGGCTGGGGCCGGCATGAATGTGCCCTCCCTCCCGGACCTCGTCCTGTCCGCCACCCGGAAGGGCATGAAAGAGAAGGACCTCGACCTGGCCCTGCGCTACCTGGTGGAGCAGAAGCGGGCCTACCACAAGGATGGTGAGTACCTGCACAGCGAGCCCGTGGACCGATGCCGGGAGGCGCTTCTCAAGGCCCTTGTCGCGTCCCCCCAGGGCCTGACCATCGCCGAGTTCCGGGATCTGGTGAACGGCAATCGCAAAATCTGTCTGCTGCTCTGCAACCTCTACGACGGCGAGGGCTGGACGCGGCGGGAAGGCGATCGCAGGGTCCTGACGGAAAAGGGTCGGCAGCGCGCCCTGGCCCAGGGATCCTGAGGTGGAGACCCCTGATGACCCCCTTGGATCTCTTCACCCTGACCTCGGAATGCGGCTGTGCCGCCAAGCTCCCCGCGGGCCAGTTGTCCGGCCTCCTCCGGGACCTTCATCTCCCCGACAACCCTTCGGTGCTCGTGGGGCCAGAGACTCTGGACGATGCGGGGGTCTTCGCCCTCGACGCAACCCAGTGCCTGGTGCAGACCCTGGATTTCTTCCCCCCCGTGGCCCGGGATCCCTATGTCTATGGCCAGATCGCCGCCGCCAACGCCCTGAGCGATGTCTATGCCATGGGGGGGCGCCCCATCACGGCCCTCGCGATCCTGTGTTTTCCTTCGGACCGCCTTCCCCTCGAGGCCCTTGGGGCCATGATGCGGGGCGCCACCGACAAGCTCAACGAGGCCGGTTGCGCGCTGCTGGGAGGTCATTCCGTGGTGGACCCGATACCCAAATTCGGGTTTGCCATTACCGGGCTTGTGCCCAGGACCCAGGTCACCGACAACGCCCATGTGCGGCCTGGGGATGTGCTGCTGCTCACCAAGCCCCTGGGCACGGGACTCACCATCATGGCGGTGAAGGCCCGCATGGCCACCGAGGCCCAGGAGGGTGAAGCCAACCGGTCCATGGCCGCCCTGAACGCGGAGGCTGCCCGCCTGGCCACCTTGCACGGCGTCCACGCCGCCACGGACATCACGGGCTTCGGCCTCCTGGGCCATGCCCTCCAGGTTGCGAGGGCCAGTGGCGTGGCGCTGGAGCTTTCCATGGACGATCTGCCGCAGCTGGAAGGGGCCCTGGGCTTTGCCGAACTGGGCCTGCTCCCCGCAGCGGCCTACAGCAACCGCGCCTACGTGGGGGAGGCGGTGGCCTTCGACCCGGGCATCACCCTGGCCCAGCAGGACCTGTGCTTCGATCCCCAGACCTCCGGAGGCCGTCCGCTGGCCTGTCCGGTCCACCGCGCGCAGGCGCGGCCGGCCGACCC
>CAZPUI010000880.1:0-2403 GCA_964589695.1 uncultured Solibacteraceae bacterium
CCCCAGGGGGAACTCCGAGCGGGGACACGACTGAACCTGGATCTGGCGGGCCTTCTCGGGGCGGGGGGCCTGGGCCACTGGGGGGAGGGTCACCCATGAACCCCACGGCCCTCCGACGCTGGCGGCTGGTGCTGGGGCGCTATGCCGAAGAGGACCTCCAGGCGGGTTCCCTGACGGTGGGGGAGGGGCACCTGGAGGCGGCCCTGGAATACCTCTACGGTCGGGAGTATCAGCTGCGGGGCCTGGGGCGCGCCAAGGGGGGCGGGGGTTCTCTGGATCCCGCCCAGGTCCAGGCCGTGGACTGGCTTCAGAAGACGCGCAAGCTCTTTCCCCGGGAAACCTTCGAGCGCATGCAGTCCCAGGCCCTGGAGCGCTACGGGATGACGGAACTGCTGGAGGATCCCCGAACCCTGGAGCGCCTGGAACCCACCCCCGCCCTGGCCCGGACCCTCCTGGCCCTCCGGGGTCGCCTGGGACCCGAACTCCGGGAGACGGTGCGGGGGGTGATCCACCGGGTGGTGGAGGAGATCCTGCGCCAACTCCGCACGGATTTCCTGAATGCCTTCTCGGGGCGGCGCAACCGCTTCCGGCGCTCCCATCTGCCCTCGGCCCAGAACTTCGACCCCCGGGCCACCCTCCGGGAGAACCTCAAGCACTTTGACCGGGCCTCGGGTCGGCTGGTGATCGAACGACCGATCTTCCACAGCAGGGTGCGGCGCAGCCTGCCCTGGGAGGTGATCCTCTGCGTGGACCAGAGCGGCTCCATGGTGGATTCCATGATGTATAGCGCCGTGGTGGCAGGGATTCTGGCCAGCCTCCCTTCGGTGCGGGTGCGCCTGCTGGTCTTCAGCACCAGTGTGGTGGACCTCTCCCACCTGGCCCAGGATCCCGTGGAGGTGCTCCTCACGGTGCAACTGGGGGGTGGCACGGACATCGGCAAGGCCCTGCGGGTGTGCGAAGGGCTCATCACGACCCCCCACCGTACGGTGCTGGCCCTGGTGAGTGATTTCGAGGAGGGGGCGAGCCTGGGGCCCCTGCTGGCCTGCGTCCGGCGTCTGGCGGAGGCCAGGGTAAGACTCCTGGGCCTGGCGGCCCTGGACGCCCAGGCCCAGCCCACCTACGACCGGGAGGTGGCCCGGCGCCTGGCGGGCCTGGGCATGGAGATCGCCGCCCTCACCCCCGTGCATTTCGCCCAGTGGCTGGGGGAGGTGATGGGCTGATGGAACCCTGGTTCAAGCTCCATGCGGGCTACGATGACGAGGCCCTGGCCCAGTTGGCCAGCCCCGGTCTGGTGCGCCGGGCGGCCAAGGATGTGGAGGCCGGGCACCTGGCCTGGGACCTGCGCAGTCCCGACGAGGGTTGGGTGCGGGTGGAGGCCCAGCGGGTGCGCCTGGATCCCAAGGGGCTCGCCCACGGGCGCTGTGATTGTCCCGCCCCGGGGCTCTGTCGTCATCTTCTGGCTGCCGTGCTGTGGCTCCGGTCCCAGGCCGCGGCCCCCTCCCAGGATGTGGAGGCCGAGGCCCTGGCCGAGATTTTGGCCCTGGACCTGGAGGCGCTGCTCAAGGCCGCTGGCCGGGCGACGGAACGCAGGGCCATGGCCTGGCTGGCGACGGAGGGCCATCCCCACTGGGAGGTCCAGGGGGGCCTTCTGCGCATCGAAGTCCCAGGGACGAACCAGCCCTGCAGGTTCCTTCCTGGGGGAGGATTGGGGGGCATGGTCTCGGAGGCTCCAGCCCAGGACCGCACCGCCCTCCACCTCGCGGCCCTCCTGGCCGTCCGGAAGGCCCAAGGCGTCCCCTGGCGGCGGGAGGAACCCCAGGGGGCGGCCTCCGGAGAGGGCCTGGGGGCTCCAGGGGAGCACCTCACGACCGATGGGAGCAGGCCAGGCTCCCCTTCGGGACCTGCGCCGGAGGAGGATCGGGTCTTCCTGGGCAAGGTGCGCCAGGCCCTGCTCGACCTCCTGGGGGGTGGTCTGGCCCAGGTGAGCGCCCTGGGGGTGGAACACTTGGGGGTTCTGGCCATGTCCACCCGCGGTGAGGGTCATTCCAGGTTGGCGGCGGACCTCCGGGGGCTGGCCAGCGACCTGCGTCGCCTGGGGGGAAGGGACCCCCAGGTGGATGGCCAGGAGGTGCTTCTGGCCATGGCCCGCACCTTCGCCCAGGTGGAGGCCTGCCTGGGGGGGGCGCCACCCCCGGGGCCGCCATCGGCGGGGGGTCGCGCGGACCCGGCGAACCCGAGGCCATCCGCTTCTCCGGCCCGCCCGTGCGCCTGGCGTCGGAGGCCGCGGTGGGGCTGGCGATGGCCTTCCACGAGTTGGCGACCAACGCGGCCAAGCACGGCGCCCTGTCGGTGCCGGGCGGGCGGGTGGACGTGGGGTGGACCCCGGCCGCGGACGGCGCCTCG
>CAZPUI010000881.1:0-2402 GCA_964589695.1 uncultured Solibacteraceae bacterium
GGGGTGGCGGGCTCGGTTGCCAGGTTGGTCGCCCGCCGGTCGCTCCCCTCCGCGGCCGTGGTCGCGGCCTTCCTGGGGGAGGTCTGTGCCCACGGCTGGAACGCCGAACAGGATCGGGGGCGAACCTGGGCCGAGGCCACGGCGCTTCTCTGTGCCCAATTCCCCGAGCACACGGCCCTGATCAAGGCCTACCGGGAGCGTTGGGAGGACATGATCACCGGCCCCATCCCAGGCTCCTTCGAACTCCTGGAGGACCTGGAAGCCAGGGGCATTCCCCTCTATGCCCTCACCAACTTCAGTGCCGAGACCTGGCCCCTGGTGGTGGACAAGCACGCCTGCTTCAAGCGGTTCCGGGGCATCGTGGTGAGCGGCGTGGAGCGGGTCATGAAACCCGATCCCGCCATCTACCGACTCCTGACCACGCGCTACGGGTTGGAACCCACCCGAATCCTGTTCATCGATGATGTCCCGGCCAATCTGGAGGGAGCGCGGGCCTGCGGTTGGCAGACCCTGCATTTCACCTCCGCGGCCCAGGTGGCCAAGGACCTGGAAGGGCTCCTGGGCTAGCGCGAACTGGAAAACTGACCCTACGCGAGCCTTGTCCTGAGCTCCGCCGCGATGGCCTCGATGAAACCGAGGCTATCCAGGACCTCGGTGGCCGGGGGCGTCGCCAATCGGGCCAGGTCCCCGGTCATGCGGCCGGCGCGGATGGTGTCCAGGGTGGCGCCTTCCAGGTGCTCGGCAAAGGCCACCAGCTCAGGCTGACCATCCAGTTCACCCCTTTTCTTCAGGGCGCCGGACCAGGCGAAGATGAGGGCGATGGAATTGGTGCTGGTGCGCTCGCCCTTCAGGTGCCGGTAGTAGTGCTGCTGCACGGTGCCGTGGGCCGCCTCGTATTCGAAGACGCCCTTGGGGGAGACCAGCACGCTGGTCATCATGGCCACGCTGCCGAAGACACTGGCCACCATGTCGCTCATGACATCGCCGTCGTAGTTCTTGCAGGCCCACAGGAAGCCACCGGTGGACTTCATCACCCGGGACACGGTGTCGTCGATGAGGGTGAAGTAGTAGTGAATTCCCGCCTCCTTGAACCTGGCCTGGAACTCCTCCGCCACCACCCGGGCGAAGATATCCCGGAAACGCCCGTCGTAGGTCTTGCTGATGGTGTCCTTGGCCCCGAACCAGACATCGATGCCTTCGGCCAGGGCATAGACGCAGCAGGCCCGGGCGAAGCTCTCGATGGAGGCGTCCAGGTTGTGGATGCCCTGGATCACCCCGGGACCTGGCATGTCCAGGATGGTCTTGCGCAGGACCTTGCCATCCTCGCCCGTGAACACCAGTTCCGCTTTGCCGGGGCCCGGGACGGCCAATTCCGCATTCTTGTAGACATCACCGTAGGCATGGCGGCCGATGTGCACCGGGGCCGTCCAAGCGGGGACCGAGGGCACGATGTTCTGGATCAGGATGGGCTTGCGGAACACCGTGCCATCCAGCAGGGCCCGGATGGTGCCATTGGGGCTGGGCAGCAGGTGCTTCAGGTCGTACTCCTGCACCCTGGCCGGGGTGGCGGTGATGGTGGCGCACTTCACCGCCACCCCCAGGCGCAGGGTGGCCTCGGCGCTGGCCACGGTAACCCCGTCGTGGGTGTCGTCCCGATGCTTCACACCCAGGTCGTAGTACTCGGTCTTCAGGTCCACGAAGGGCAGCAGCAGACGGTCCTTCACCACCTGCCAGAGCACGCGGGTCATTTCGTCCCCGTCCATCTCCACCAGGGGGGTTTTCATGGCAATGCGTTCGGTCATCAGGGTCTCCAGGATGAGGGTTCAGGGGGTGGTTCAGCGCTCGTGGATGGGAATGTAGTGGTTGAGGGTGGGCCCCTGGTAGACCTGACGGGGGCGGTAGATCCGGCCCGTGGGATCCTCCATCACCTCCTTGTAGTTGGCGATCCAGCCCGGCATGCGGCCGATGGCGAAGATGACGGTGAACATCTCCAGGGGGATGCCAATGGCGTTCAAGATGATGCCGCTGTAGAAATCCACGTTGGGGTAGAGCTTCCGCTCGATGAAGTAGGGATCGCTGAGGGCCACATCCTCCAGGTGCTTGGCGATGTCCAATAGGGGATTGCTCACCCCCAGCTTGCCCAGCACCTCGTCGCAGCGCTGCTTGATGATCCGGGCCCGGGGGTCGTAGTTCTTGTAGACCCGGTGGCCAAAGCCCATGAGCTTGGCCTTGCTGTCCTTGTTCTTGACCCGGTGGATGAAGCGGGAACCATCGTCCCCCGTGGCCCGGATGTCCTCCAGCATCTCGATGACCGCCTGGTTGGCGCCCCCGTGTCGGGCGCCCCAGAGGGCACAGACCCCCGCCGCCGCGCTGGCGAAGAGGTTTGCCTGGCTGGAGGCCAC
>CAZPUI010000882.1:0-2401 GCA_964589695.1 uncultured Solibacteraceae bacterium
ATGTACATCATGTGCCCGGACTCGTAGAAGGCGAAGGAAAGGCGGTCCTTCCAGTCCCCGTTGGGATCCAAATGGGAAAAGGCATATTGGGCGCCGAAATGGTCCGTGGCCCCATCGAAATAGCCTTCCATCACCAATACCCGAAGGTGGGGATTCTGGGACATGGCCTGGCGCAGCATCTCCCCCACGTTGGCATTGGCGTCCCGCTTCCAGGGGCTCACCTTCCCGGAGATGTAATAGACCATATCCGTCTGCACCTTCAGTTCATCCCGGAAATACTGATGAATAGCCGCCGTGAAGGGGCCATTCCAGGCCTCCATGGCGGGGTCGTACTCGTTCTCGAGCCCGTTGCGGTCCCGATCCACTCCCTTGTAGCGGCTGTCCAGGCGACACACGGTACGGCCTTCATGGCGCAGGAGTTCCTTGCGGAAAGGGTCCCGCTCCACCATCAGGTTGGCCCTCAGCAGGTAGTCGGTGGAAAGCCCCGTGTAGCGGGCCAGCTTGGTGGCCATGGCAACCTTCTCGACGGCCGGGAGCGCGTTGCCCTGCACGAGGGCCAGGGTGTACTCCGTCTGGGTGAAGCGCTCCACCTCGTCCAGAACCTTCCGCAGGGGCTGGGCCTGGAGGTCGGCGGGAAGACGCTTGTGGTACCAGGCGGTGGCGGTGAAGTGCGGCAGGGCGATCATGTGGCCCAGATCCAACCCGCTCTGCACGTCCAGGTTCATGCAGGACACCAGGATGATGCCATTGAGGAACATCTTGTGCTGCGTCTGAAGCACCTGGGCGAGTCCCGAGGCCCGGGTGGTGCCGTAGCTCTCTCCGATGAGGTACTTGGGCGAACCCCAGCGCTGGGTGCGGGTCACGTACATCCGGATGAACTCCGCCACGGATTCCAGATCCTCCTTGAATCCATGGAACAGGTGCGCATCCTCCCCGGGCATCATGCGGCTGTAGCCGGTGGCGATGGGATCTACGTACACGATGTCCGCCACGTCCAAGATCGTCTGCTCGTTCTCGGCATAGGTGAAGGGGGGCGTGGGCATGAAGCCCTCTTCATCCATCACCACCCGCCTGGGCCCCGTGAAACCCATGTGCATCCACACCGAGGCCGCGCCGGGCCCCCCGTTGAAGGAAACCAAGAGGGGGCGGCGGCTCAGATCCTGGACCCCATCCTTGGTGTAGGCCACGTAGAACACGCTACCCAGGGCCTTGCCGGCCTCATCCCGAAGGTGCATGGCCCCCGCCGTGGCGGTGTAGGCCAGGGGCTTTCCTCCCACCTGAACGGTATGGCGGGTGATGGAGCGGGCTTCGGGAAGCACGGCGGTTCCCGGCGGCACCGCCTCCAGGGTGGGCAAGTAGAGGGAGGACTTGGAGACGGAGCTGGGCCCCTGGGCGGGGAGCATCAGGGCCCCCAGCACAAGTCCGAGAAGGCCCCTGCGGTGAGACGAAAGGAACATGGTCAACTCCTGGGATGTCGCCCCAGCGTAGCCAGGATGGCACCCAAGCAACATCGTTAATCGAGGTATCGAGCCCAGGCCAGGGCTCCCCCGGGGCTCAGATACACTGGATGCCGTTGGAGGACCTGTGTCCGATCCCACCCATATTCCAAACTTCTTGTCCCTGAAAACCTTGGCCTTGGCGGGCGCTTCCCGCACGGGTCGGGGTTTCGGCGCCGACATGCTCCGGGCCCTCCAGGCCCACGGTTACCAGGTCCTGCCCGTCCATCCCGAGGTGGATGTCCTTGCCGACCTTCCCTGTGCCCGAAGCTTCGACACCTTGGCCCCACGGCCCCAGGGCGCCGTCATCGCCCTCCCCAAGCCCAAGGCCCTGGAGGCCCTCCGCCAGGCGGCCGAGGCCGGGATCACCCAAGTCTGGCTGCAGCAGGGCTGCGACAGTCCCGAGGCCCTGGTCTTTGCCGGAGCGAAGGGCCTGAGGCTGGTGCACGGTCAGTGCCTCTTCCTGCACCTGCCCAAGGCGGGCGGCTTCCACGGCTTCCACCGCGGACTCTGGAAGCTCCTCGGCCTGCTGCCCAAGACCCCCCAAGCCTGATCACGTCTTTCGGAGTCCCTGTGGAATTCCTGAACCTCAGCCTCATGACCTGGAGCGCCTGGCTGCTCCTCAAGCGCCCCGACAAGGAACGCCTGGCCTTCCGACTCTTCCTGGCCAGCCTCTTCCTCACGGCCTTCACCTTCTTCATTGGGGCCAGGGGATCCCTCCTGCCTCCCTTCAACTACTAGGGGGCGCCGTGGACCGACGCATCGCCACCCTCCTGGCCCTGGCTGTCCTGGCCCTGGCCCTCATCCCCCTCGGGGTCACCGCCTTCGTCCTGGGCTTCGCCCTGGGGGATTCCCCCTGCATCCTCTGCTGGGCGCAGCGCATCGGCATGGGGCTGGTGGCCCTG
>CAZPUI010000883.1:0-2401 GCA_964589695.1 uncultured Solibacteraceae bacterium
TGGACACGTAGAGCGAGCGGGCCGTTCAGGAGGCCCTGGAGACGCTCATGGAGGACCGTACCACCCTGGTCATCGCCCACCGCCTCTCCACCATCCAGCGCGCCACCCGCATTTGCGTCCTCAAGCAGGGGTCCATCGTGGAGGTGGGGCGTCACGAGGAACTCCTGGCCCTGGGGGGCGAGTACGCCCGCCTCCACCAGATTCAGTTCCGCGAAGCATGAAACGCTCCGCATTCGCCTTCGAGCTGCCCCAGGAGCTCATCGCACAGCACCCCTCCCCGGAGCGGGACGGAGCCCGGCTCCTGGTGGTGGATGCCGCCACCGGTACCCTGGAACACAGAAGCATCCGGGACCTGCCGGAGCTGGTCCCTCCCGGCGCCCTGTGCGTCCCCAACGATGTGAAGGTCCGCCACGCGCGGCTCTTCCTCCGGCGTCCCGGCGGGGGCGCAGGGGAAGCGCTGCTGCTGCGGGCCCTGCCCGGAGGGGCCTTCGAGGCCATGGTGCGGCCGGGGGTCAAGTTGAAGCCAGGCCGTCAAGTCGACGTGGTGGACCCCCAGACCGGTGTACCCCTGGCCACCCTCCGGGTGGAGGCCACCCTGGACGAGGGTCTGCGGGCGGTGCGGGTGCTGCGGGGCGAACGGGACCTGGACTGGGATGCGGTGGACACCATCGGCCGCCTGCCCCTGCCCCCTTACATCGACCACCTGGCGGGGACAGAGGATGAGTCCCGCTACCAGACCTCCTTCCACGCAGCCGACGGCGAGGCCGTGGCGGCCCCCACGGCGGGTCTGCACTTCACCCCCGAACTCATCACGGCCCTGGAGGAGCGGGGCTGCCTCTGGCGACCCGTGCGGCTCCACGTGGGCCTGGGCACCTTCCGCCCCATGACGGCGGAGAACACGGCGGACCACGTGATGCACGAGGAGCGCTTCGAGATCCCCCCAGGGACGGCCCTGGTCCTGGAGGAGGGTCTTCGCACCCGGCATCGCCCCCTGCTGGCCATCGGCACCACGGCCCTGCGCACCCTGGAGGCGGCCTGGGATGGCACCCATTTGTCCCCGGCGGGGGCCACCCGCATCTTCATCCAACCCGGCACGCAGCTTCGCACGGCGGACCACCTGCTCACGAACTTCCACCTGCCGGAGAGCACCCTCTTCGTCCTGGTCTGCGCCCTCCTGGGCCTGGACCTGGCCCACGCTGCCTACCGGGAGGCCATCCGGGCGCGCTACCGCTTCTTCAGCTACGGGGACGCCATGCTGTTGTTGAACGTCCGGCGCTAAAGTTTGGCCAGTACGGGGGCCAACGAGGCCTTGGCGTAGTAGCCGCACACGCCCTTCTTGGCATCGGGCTCCAGCCCCGCGGCCTTCACACCCTCCTTGAGCTTCTTCTCCGGCACACCCAGTTCCTTGGCCCAATTGGCGAGGGTCTTGAGATCGTCGGCCATGGTCCACCTCCAGGTGGGGAGCATACCCCAACGGACCCGCGCCTTCACTTCAGATTCCGCTAAGGGAGTGCCCCTACAGTGGGCACTTCACCCAGGAGTCCACCATGCAAAGCCGAACCTTCCTTGCCCCCCTCGCCCTGTTCACCCTGTACCTGGCGGCCCAGGCCCAGGAACCCCGCCTGAATCCCGGCGTGGTGCTGGTCCGTGAGGGGGGTGGGCTGGATGCCAACCTCCTCGGAACCCTGCGATCCCTGGTGGCCACCGAACTGCGTCGCCAGGGCCAGGCCATCGCAGATGATCCCGCCCTGGAGGGCGTGCATCCTGCGGGCCCCGCGACCCAAGCTCTGCTGACCAAAACGGGTGGCCGGGCCTTCGCCCTCCGGGTGGCGGGACGCCTGGGGGCCAAAGTGCCCCTCACCCTCGAGGAACTTCGGCCGGATGGAACGGTCCTCGCGTCCAAGACCCTCACGGCGGGCTCCGTGGAGGAATGCGACGAGGTCATTCCCAGGCTGGTGGAGGCCCTCCTGGCCCAGAAGCCCGTGGAGGCAACGGCCCAGATGACCAACCTGACCCGTCAGGAGACCCGCCCCTTCCAGAAGCGTCCGGGGGAGCGTTTCTGGACGGTGGGGCTGCCCACGGCGGCCTTCGGGGGCGGGGGCAGGAAGGACGGTTTCTCGCTGGGGTACATGTACGAAGCCCAGCACTTCCTGGTGGGGGCCGAGGCCCTGGCCGCCAAGTCCGGCAGTTCCCAGGTGGGGGGCTTCTTCCTCCAGAGCGCCTGGATCCCCTTCAGCGGGGAGTTCTCACCCTACCTGGGCGGCGGCCTTGGCTACATGGATTCCGGGGACGATGGCATCCCCACGAGCAGCGGCATGGGGCTGAGGCTCATGGGGGGCATCGAGCTGTTCCGACACCATCGAGTGCGCCTGCAGGCGGCCGCGGGCCGCTTCCGGCCCCC
>CAZPUI010000884.1:0-2401 GCA_964589695.1 uncultured Solibacteraceae bacterium
GGAGACAATGGTGTCGATCTGGCTCTGGTAGTACGCCGCCTTGTGCTCCACCCCCTCCTGGTCGTAGAGCATCTCCTCGATGGCCTCGGCCACGTGGGGTGACAGGTAGCTGCGCACGGTCTCCCGCCGGTATTTGGAGGCCAGGCTGCGGCAGAACTTGGCCAGGCGAACCAGGGTGAGTCGGCTCCACTCCTCGGGATCCGGCATGGACTGAAGCATGAGGGGCGCCTTCAATTCCGGGTAGTAGATCAGGGTCGCAAGGTTTCTGCGGTCCGCCCGGGACATGGTGTTGGCGAACATCTCCTCGATCTTGCGCCAGATGGAACCCGCGCCATTCCGCACCACATGCTGGAAGGCCTCCCGCTCCCCATGGATATCCGACAGGAAGTGTTCCGTGCCCTTGGGCAGCTGCTGTAGCGCGCTGAGGTTGACGATGGCCGTGGAGGCCGCCCCGATGGAAGGGTACTTTTCGGAGAGCAACTGGAGGAATTTCAGGCTGGGTTCGGACATGGGGGCTCGCGATCGTGAACGGTTCTGCCCCAAGGATGCCTGGAAAGGTCAAATGGAATACCCACTCCCATCCGCCCGGAACCCCTTCTGCCGTTCGGCCAGGCTGGCCAGCGTGTGGCGGGCCAGGACCTGGACCATGGCCTCCGTGGCCTCCTGCCAGATTTCCTGGGTGGCGCACGGTCCTTGTCGGTGGCAGGTCTCGTCGCAGTCCACCAGGGAGATGCGTCCCTCCAGGGTCTCCACCACTTCCAGGGCCGTGATTCGGGAGGCCTCCCGGGCCAGTTCGTAGCCGCCATTGGGCCCCCGGGCGGCCCGCACCAGGCCTGCGGTCCTCAGGCTGCCCAGGAGCACATGGAGGTATTTGGGGGGAAGGTCCTGGGCCTGGGCGAGGGTGCCCATCAGGACCGGTCCCTGCCCCGCATGGAGGGCCAGCTCCATCATCACCCTCAAACCGTAGCGTCCTTTTGTGGATACCTTCATGGGCCCTCCTGAGCATCATCCGGGCTGGAACAGATTACCAACTTTGTACATCGAAATGGTTGACAACATCCAGGCCCCCTTGGCAACCTGGACCCGTTCCTCGGGAGACTGCATGACCGCGCCCTTCTTCGACTCCAATGTGCCCGGTAACCCGGCCTACCATTTCGAGACCGTTCCCCCGGGAACCCCTGCCCGGGTGGGTTGGGCCCAGCGGCCGGGCCTGCTGCCAGGGGCGGATCTGGCCACCCTCTGTGTGCATGCAGGTACCCAGCCTGATCCCGCCTACGGGAGTGTGGCGCCGCCGCTGTATCAGACCACCACCTTTGCCTTCACGGACCTGCTCACCAACGCGGGATTCGACTACCCCCGCAGCGGCAACCCCACCCGGGCTCGCCTGGAGGATGCCATCGCCCTGCTGGAGGGCGGAAGCGGCGCCACCTGTACCAGCACGGGCATGTCCGCCGTGCTGGTGGCCTTGAACCTGCTGCCCCAGGGGAGCCATCTCGTGAGTACGGTGGACTGCTATGGCGGCACCTTCAGGACCCTGGAGCATGCCCGGAACACCTACGGCCTGAACGTGGACTATCTGGACCTGGCGGACCTTTCGGCCCTCGAGGAGGCCTGGCGGGAGGACACGCGCATGGTGTGGGTGGAGACCCCTTCCAACCCCCTGCTTCGCCTCACGGATATCCAAGCGGTGGTGGACTTTGCCCACGCCCGCGGCGCCCTGGTGGTGGTGGACAACACCTTCCTGAGTCCCCTCCAGCAGCGCCCCTTCGACCTCGGTGCGGATGTGGTTGTCCACAGCACCACCAAATACCTGAACGGCCACAGCGATGTGGTGGGGGGTGCGGTGGTGGCAGCACCGGGCCAGGAAGGCTTGGCTCAGCGCCTGGCCGCCCTCAACAACCTCCTGGGAACCAGCCAGGCTCCCCACGACGCCTGGCTCATCCTCCGGGGCCTCAAGACCCTGAAGCTCCGCATGGCCGCCCACGAGGCCAATGCCCAGGCGGTGGCCGAACACCTGGCGAACCATCCCGCCGTGGCCAAAGTCAACTACCCCGGCCTGCCCAGCCATCCCCAATACGCCCTGGCCCAGCGCCAGCAGCGCGGCGTTGGCGCCATGATGAGCTTCGAGCTGAAGGACGCCACCCAGGTGGACACCGTCCTTCGCCGCCTGCGCTGGTTCTCCCTGGCGGAAAGCCTCGGGGGCATTGAAAACCTGGTGGCCCACCCCGCACCCATGCCCCATGCCTCCATGACCCCCGAGGCCCGCAGGCGGGCCGGTATCGCCGATGGCCTCCTCCGGCTGTCCGGTGGCATCGAAGGCACGCCGGACCTGGCTTCCGCCCTCGCCGAAGCCCTGGCCTGACCCCCCATTCCAGGAGCCCCCCAGCCCCTGTCCGAACCC
>CAZPUI010000885.1:0-2400 GCA_964589695.1 uncultured Solibacteraceae bacterium
CGCGGAACACTACCGGGTGACCCGGCGTCCCGAGAGCCTGGCCTGGGCCCGGGCCTGCGCCAACAGGGTCTCCCTCCGGGATCTCCAGGGCCAGGAATGCCTGTGCCACGGCAACGCCGGCAGCTTCTGGCTCCTGCAGAAGATGCAGCAGATCACGGGTGAGGCGGCCTACGGCACCAAGGTTCGCGAGGCCTTCGAGACCATCTGGACCCGCAGGATGACGGACTCCGTCTTCCCCCGGTGGAAGGCTGCGGATGGTTCGAATCGGCCCAACCCAGGTCTGTGGAACGGCACCGCGGGGGTGGGTCACGCCTTCCTCTCCCTGGCGGATCCCACCCGCTTTCCCCTCCCCCTGTCCGAATAGGAGGCCCCCATGGGTCGCGCATGGCTCTGCCTGCTGCTTTCCCTGCTCGTTCTGGCCTGCGGGGGGGCAGATTCCCTGCCACCGCCCGCATCCTCCACCGGCCCCATCTTTCCCGCGCCTCCGGCGGCCTGGGGGGCCTGGATCCAGGCCCACCACCATCCCATCCGCTCCCTGGACCTAGCGGCGCCGGAGGACCAGGACCTGGACTTTCTCAAGGATCTGGTGGGGGATCGCCGCTTCGTGCTCCTGGGGGAGAGCACCCATGGCTGCGCGGACTTCAATGCCCTCAAGGGCCGCCTCATCCGTTACCTCCACGAGCGCATGGGCTTCAACGTCCTGGCCTTCGAATCCGGGGTGTACGAGGGCTTCGTGGCGAATGAGCAGGCCGCCACCCGCAGCGCCAAGCAGACCATGCACGCCGCCATCTACGGCTCCTGGTACTGCGCGGAGACCCTGGCCCTTTTCGAGTACCTCAAGGCTTCCAAAGCCACGCCCAACCCCCTGATCCTGGCGGGGCTGGACTGCCAGTCCAACACCTCGGAGAGCCGCAATTCGGCCCCGGACGAGGTGGCGGCCCTGGTGGCCAGGGTGGATCCGGCCTATGCCGAATCGGTCAAGGCCCTTCTGGCCGAGTGTCGTCCCAAGGTCTACGGCGAAGCTGGAAGGCAGCTGCTCCTGCCCAAGAAGGAACGCCTCCAGCGGGACCTCCTGGCCTTCGAGGCCTGGATGGCGACCCACCTGGGCGAACTCCAGGCCGCCGTGCCCACCCGTCCCCTGTGGCCCCGCGTCGTGCACCTGGAGGCCAGGGCCACCTGGGCCTACCTGAACGAGGTGACCCTGGTGCCGGGGCCCGCCATGCAGGCCGCCCGGGATAGCTTCATGGCCCACGCGGCTCGCCAGCTGCTGGAATTCCATCCAGGCCAGAAAGTGATCATCTGGGCCCACGATGGACACGTGGGGATGGAGCCCACCCTGGGGCCCAGCGGCGAACTGCTCTGCAAGAACCTGGGGGGCTACCTGAAGGAGACCCACGAAAGGGACATGTACTGCCTGGGCCTCACCCTGCTCTCCGGGGAACAGCGCTTCAACGATGGCAAGGTGGGACGGGTGCCCCTACCGCCCTCGGAGAGCCTGGAAGCCATCCTCGCCGCCACCGGGGCCAGTCAAGGCTGCGTGGATTTCCTCCACCAGGTTCCTGGCCCCGGCACCAGCTGGATGTTCCAGCCTCTGAATCGCTTCGACTGGGGAACCTACCCCCGGAAGGACATCCTGAGCGAGCTGTTCCATGGCGTGCTCTTCGTTCGCCAGGGGAAGCCGATTCAATACTTGTTCTAGTTCAGCGCGGCCGCAGCCTTCGCGTGCCCCTGGGCCGCTGCCCTGCGGAACCAGTCCTGCGCGACGGCGCGGTCCCGGGGCACGCCGTAGCCGTTCAGGAAGGCCTGTCCCAGGCTGAACTGGGCATCGGCATAGCCCTGCTCCGCGGCCATCTTGTACCACTTCACGGCCTGGGCATCGTCCCGGGGGACCCCCCATCCGCTTTCGAAGCACACACCCAGGTTGTGCTGGGCCCGGGCGAAGCCCTGAAGGGCGGAGGCCTGGAACCATTTCACGGCCTCAGGGTAGCCCTTGACCACTCCCAGACCACTGGCATGGCACCAACCGAGCAGGAACTGGGCCTCCGCATCGCCGGACTCCGCGCCCCTCCGGTACCACTTGACCGCTTCCACCTCGTTGGACTGCACCCCTCGGCCGAAGTGGTAGCAGGCCCCCAGGTGGTACTGGGCCCGGGCATGGCCTTGGTCGGCGGCCTTCTGGAACCAGGCGGCGGCGCTGCCCAAGTTTTGTGGCATACCCTTGCCTTCGGCCTGGCGCAGTCCCAGTGCGAATTGAGCCTCCGGTTGGCCCTGGGCAGCCCTTTGTTCCAGGTCGGCCAGGGACATCTCCCGGGGGGCGGCGGCGAGGTTGCCCACCGCCGGATCCGCCTGGGTGGCAGGTGCCGCAGGAGTGAGCGAGCGTGGCGTCTCCATGACTGGGGT
>CAZPUI010000886.1:0-2390 GCA_964589695.1 uncultured Solibacteraceae bacterium
CCTACGACGATTGGTGCATCGCCCAGATGGCCCAGGCCCTGGGCCGCAAGGACCTCTTCGAGCGCTTCTCCGTGCGCGCCCAAGGCTGGAAGCACCTATTCGACACCACCACCGGATTCATGCGACCCCGGGCCCATGGCCGGTGGCACGGGCCCTTCGACCCCACGGAGGTGAACAATTTCTACACCGAGGCCAATGCCTGGCAGTACAGCTTCATGGTGCCCCACGATGTGGAAGGCCTGATGGCGCACCACGGAGGTGCCGGCCCCTTCGCGCAAAAACTGGAGCAGCTCTTTGCCGCGAACAGCCGCATGACCGGCCGGGAGCAGTCGGACATCACGGGACTCATCGGCCAGTACGCCCATGGCAACGAACCGAGCCATCATGCCGCCTATCTCTTCGCCTACGCCGGCCAGCCCTGGCGCACCCAGCATTTCGTACGGCGCATCTGCCAGGAACTCTACGGAACGGGGCCCGAAGGGCTCTGCGGCAACGATGACTGCGGCCAGATGTCCGCCTGGTACGTGTTCTCTGCCCTGGGTCTCTACCCCGTCACCCCAGGCAGTCCCTCCTATGTCCTGGGCAGCCCCATGTTCCAGAAGGTGACCTTGCACCTGGCGGAGGGCCGAACCTTCTCCCTCGCGGCCCAGGACACGCAACACCCCTACATCCAGTCGGCGCAGCTGAACGGGCAACCCTACCACGCGGCCTTCCTGCGCCACGAGGATCTGGTGAAGGGGGGGCGGGTGACCTTCCGCATGGGGCCTGAACCCAACCAGGCATGGGGGAACCGAAGCCAGGATCTGCCCCGGAGTGCCCAGCGGGAACATCCCATCACCCCCTCCCCGGCCCTGGCCCCCCTCCCCCGGGTGCTCCGCCAACCCTTGGTGGTCGCGCCCCCGAAGGTGGCACTGGGCACCACGGTGCGGTTCACGGTGGATGGCACCGAACCCGGACCCACATCCCCGAGCTTCGACACACCCCTGACCGTGGACCGCAGCCTGGTCCTGCACATGCGCGCATTCGCGCCCAATGCATCGCCCAGTCCCGTGGAGAAGGCGGAGTTCCAGATGGCTGGAAAACCCTGGTCCCTGCGCCTGCTGTCGGCGCCCCACCGGATGTACCCCGCCGGTGGAGACCAGAGCCTGGTGGATGGCCTCCAGGGGGGCAACGACTTCCGCAGCGGGGACTGGCAGGGTTTCCTGGGGGTGGACCTGGAGGCCATCGTGGACCTCGGAGAAACCCGGGACCTGAATGCCCTGTCCCTGGGCTGCCTGCAGGACCAGAACTCCTGGATCTTCATGCCCCGGGAAGTCCGCTTCGACACCAGCCCCGATGGTCAGTCCTGGAAAGCCCGGGGGGCGGTTGCCAACGATGTGGATCCCAGGGCCGAAGGCTCCGTGGTGAAGCGCTTCACCCTGAAGGTCAGCGTCCCGGGTGTGCGTTTCGTCCGTATTCGGGCCCTGAACCCAGGCCCCTGCCCGGAATGGCACAAGGGTGCGGGGAACCCCTCCTTCATTTTCGCGGACGAGTTCACCGTCGACTGAGCCCTTGCGCAATCCCCAGCCTGTGCACGTCCGAGGCGGTCCGGCCAAGGGGCCACCCCAGCAAGACCAATCCGCAGAAGGCACTTGCGGAGCCCTTGAAGCGATTCCGGCCAGCTCACGCTGGCCGGGTCATCCATGGGTGGAACGGTCGTTGAAGGCTCAGGCCTCCATGATGACGCTGGAGTCGTTGGAACCCACCATCAGGCCATCCACCACGTGGTACCAATAGCCTGTGTCGGAGTTGTACATGAAGACATCGCTGTGGTACACGCCG
Organism: uncultured Solibacteraceae bacterium; assembly: GCA_964589695.1. GTDB lineage: Bacteria > Acidobacteriota > Holophagae > Holophagales > Holophagaceae > CAZPUI01. The sequence goes on from CAZPUI010000886.1 coordinate 1,822, forward strand.
TTATGGACAGTTTGAGTGCGCCGGATGTAAATGGTGCCGATCTGGACCTGTTCCAGTTCGGCGGGGCTGAGCTTCCGCAGGGCGAGCTTCTTCATGGGGACTCCAGTTGAATTGGGGGATGAAGGCCAACAAAAAGCCTTTCATGCTTCGCGACAAATTTCAGCCCCTGAGTCCAAGTTTTTCCCGGATCTGCAGTTCGATCTCGTCCGCCAGTTCAGGATTGTCCATCAAGAGCTTCTTCACATTCTCGGCGCCTTGGCCCAGGCGACTGTCCTTGTAGGAATACCAGGAGCCGCTCTTCTGAATGATCTCCAGCTGGGTACCCAGTTCCACCAGTTCGGAGGTGCGGCTGATGCCCTCGCCGTACATGATGTCGAAGGTGGCCACCTTCAAGGGGGGGGCGACCTTGTTCTTCACCACCTTGGCCTTGGTCTTCTTGCCCACCACGCTGGAGTCCTCGTCCTTGGCGGCCACCAGCGGGTCCCCCGTGTTGCCCTTGATGCTCTGGACGCTGCGGACATCGATGCGCACGGAGGCGTAGAACTTGAGGGCGTTGCCGCCGGTGGTGG
>CAZPUI010000887.1:0-2390 GCA_964589695.1 uncultured Solibacteraceae bacterium
GGCGGAAGATTACCGGTGGGTCAGGTGGAGGCACCTCAACGCCAGCGTGGGTAGAGCAGGAGGCCCAGCCCCAGGATCGCAATGCCCACCAGCAGAAGCCAGCGCAGCATCGCCCTGGGGGGCTTGGAGGTGGCCTCCGTGGAGGGAACATCGGCCAGGGCCTGACGTTGCAAGTCCCCTTCGGACACCTCTGGGGGATCCGGATGGGCCGGGAACAGGGGGTCGGAGGCCTGGCCCAGGAGGACCTTTCGGTAGGGGTCCTGGCCTGGGAAGGCCTCGGAGTCCTCGCAGGGGTCCTGGTCTTCCATGCCGTGGGTGGGGTAGGGGATGGGATTCCGGCTCATGGTTCCTCCGTCTCGCTCACCGTCCGGGAAGGGGTCGGTGAACCCTCGCGCGGTCCGCGAAGGCTTGGAACTCCAACAGCAACTTGCCTGCCCGCTCCCGCAGGTCCGGATCGAGCTTGTGGAACCAGCCCTGGGCCTTCTTGAGGGCCTGCTCCAGCCGGGTCCTGGGAGGGGGGCTGGCTTCCAGGTCGCGCTGCAAACGCTCCAGCCGACTTCTGAACCGCTCCAGGGCCAGGAGCTGCGCCGTGATGGTGAAGAAATGGTGGCCCTTGACCGCCAGGGCAATGATCTCCGGGGTCATCCTGGGTCTTCCCGTGATCGCCTTCATGAGGTAGGTCCAGTAGGCGGCGGCATAGCGGGAGAAGGTTTGGCGGACCAGGGAGTGCAGGAAGGCCCGCAGTTCCATGATCCGGACCTTGCGGCACACGACCTTCCGGCCCTTCATGCGCCGGATCAAGGTCAGGCACCGCAGGAAGTAGGACCTGGGCGAGTAGATGGTGCCGAGCACCCGCAGGTAGCCCTGCTGCAGGCGGTGGAGGTCCATGCGAGGCGTGAAGTTGAGGCTCAGGTCGTGGGTGTTGTTCCCACCCCCGGAGTCCGCCAGGAGCCGCCCCTCCGAGGCAAGGCGTTCCGCCAGCCGGGTGCCCGGGAGGGCCGTCAGCAGGCCCACCATGGCGGTGGGAATGGCCGCCTCCTCGATGAACCGGATCTGCCGATCAAAGATATCCTCCCGGTCCTGGTCGAAGCCGACAATGAACCCCCCTGAGACCTCCAGCCCCTTGGATTGGATGGTCCGTACGCTGGTCAGAAGGTCGGAATGGCAGTTCTGACGCTTGTGCACCGCCTTTAGGGTCGAGGCATCCGGCGTTTCGATGCCCACGAACACCATGTTGAAGCCTGCGCCCACCATGGCCTCCATCAGCGCTTCCTCCCCGGCCAGGTCCAGGCTCGCCTCGGTGTAGAGGGAATAGGGGAAGCTTCGCTGGGCCTGCCACCGGGTCAGTTCGGGCAACAGCGCACGGACCTGGGCCCGGTTCCCGATGAAGTTGTCGTCCACCACGAAGAGCGAGCCTCGCCAGCCGTTGTCATACAGAACGTCCAATTCCCCAAGGAACTGGGCCGGTGTCTTGGTGCGGGGCACGCGGCCAAAGAGCTCCACCACATCACAGAACTCGCAGGCATGGGGACATCCCCGGGAGAACTGGAGCGCGGCCCCCGCGTAAAGGGACCGCTTGGCCAGATCGTAGCGGGGAGGGGGCGTACCGGAGATTTCCAGGTGCGTGGGGTCGTCGTAGCAGGGTCGGGCCTCGCCGCGGGCCAGGTCCCGCAGGAAGGGCGGCAGGTTGACCTCCGCTTCCCCCAGGACGAAGTGGTCGATGCCTTGGATCGTCGCGTGACAGCGCGTGGGATAGGGCCCGCCCGCCACGAGGGTCTTCCCCAGTCGCCTGCAGTGGGTGACCAGTCGCTCCAGGGAATCCCGCTGCACCAGCATGGCCGAGGTGAGTACCAGGTCGGCCTCTTCCAGGGCGCGCAGGGAGAGGGATTCCACGTTGAGGTCGATGAGCTTGAGGTCCCAGTCCGAAGGCAGCAGGGCGGCGACCGTCAGGAGGCCCAGGGGAGGGAAGGTGGCCTTCCGCCCCAGGAAGGGAAGGGCGTAGCGCATGCCCCAGTAGCTGGGAGGGAATTCCGGTGAAATGAGCAAGGCCTTAAAAGCCATGTCGCACCAAACCAATGCCGGGGGTGGGGACCATCGGGAGCCCGATGGCGAGAACCCTGGACCCTGGAGTCCTGGGCTTCGTCGAGGATCGAAACATCAAGAGATGAATGGCTGGAGGTGATGCTCCTCCGCCTCTTCAGCGGAATGGTGGAGGATGGCCCGGGCGTGGTTGGTATCTTCCAGGGTGCCGTGGGCGATCAGGACGTATTTCCCGGTCTTGATGGCCGTTTCGTATTTCAGGATGCTGTCCTTGGGAATGCCGATGCTGTAGAGACACGCGCCGATGGCACTCAGGCCTCCCACCACCAGTGCGCCTTCGAGCCCAGCCA
>CAZPUI010000888.1:0-2376 GCA_964589695.1 uncultured Solibacteraceae bacterium
GTGCGGATACGCGCCTGACCTTTTGGCACCACCGGGAAGAAGAACCCGGTGACGTAAATCCCCTCTTTTTGCAGCTCGCGGGCAAAGTTTTGCGCCACAACCGCGTCGCCTAACCTCACCGGGATAATCGCGTGGTCGGCCCCTGCCCGCGTAAAGCCTGCAGCGGTCATTTTTTCGCGGAACCGACGCCGCGTAACACCCCGGCGATCCCGCAGACCCGCGCCCGACCCCACACCCCTCCCCACCCCCCGCCCCCCGCCGCCCCCTCCACCCCCGCCCGTCCTGCGCCCTCCCAAGCTCCCAGCCCCTCGTCCGGCCGCACTGCCCCCGGGACTCTGGCCCGGCGCGGGCGAGGGCTACAACCTCGTCCAGGGTGCACCGGGACAGCGCAGGGTCTGCCTCACCTTCGACGGGGGCAGCAACGCCGAGGTGGCCCAGGATGTCCTCCAAGCCCTGCGCCGCCACCACATCCGCACGACCTTCTTCCTGACGGGCACCTTCATCCGCACCTTTCCCGACCTGGTGCGACGCATCGTCCGGGAAGGCCATGAGGTGGGCAACCACACCCTGAGCCACCCCCACTTCGCCCCCAATTTCCGTCGGGATCCCCAGTGGACCCGGGAGAAGGTTCAGGAGGAGCTCCTGGCCGCGGATCGGATCTTCCTCCAGGTGGCCGGCCGCCCCATGGACCCCCTGTGGCGGGCCCCCTATGGGGAACACACCGCGGAGATCAGGAAATGGGCCGAAGAGGTCGGCTACCGGCATGTGGGGTGGAGCGAGGGGGCGGACACCTTGGACTGGGCCACGGTGAAGGAGAGACGGCTCTACCGCACGGGGAACGCCATCCTGGACCGTCTCCACGGGCGCATGCTGCGCTCCGATGGGGATGGTCTGGTGGTGCTCATGCACCTGGGCTCGGAAAGGCCCGAGGTGGACCGTCCCGCCCGCATCCTGGGGGAGTTCATCGCCGCACGGGTCAAGGATGGCTGGTCCTTCGTGCCCGCCAGCACCTACCTGGCAGATACACGGCGCCCCTCCTGGGATCCGGCCCGTCGGGCCCAGCTCCTGGGGCAGGGCCAGGAAACGCCGACCGGCGGCGCCATGAGGTAGACTGACACCCACGAGGGGGGACCGCCTGCTCGCCTGCGGCTCGCGAAGTCCCCCCTCGAGCTCCCCCACGTGGCGGCCGGGCGGAGCCCATCCACCACCTCAGGCAGGCATCCGGAGGGGACTTGCAAGGTTTGGTACGGATCCTGGCACGGGTCGCGGCGGGGGTGTTTGCCCTGCTCCTGATCCTTGCCCTCCTGTCCTTCTCCCCCCATGACCCCCACCTCCTGGCCCAGGGGGCCGTCGCTTCCACCATCCAGAACCTTTGCGGCACCCTGGGGGCCCATTTCGCGGGGCTCCTCCATGTCCTGGTGGGCTACGGGGGCTGGCTGGTGCCTGTCTATGTGATCTGGGAGGCATGGCCCTCCGAAGGCCCGCGGTGGCACCGCCGCATCGCCTGGGCTGGCCTCGCCTTCGGGATCTGGACGCTCCTGGGGGCCCTGGGCCCCCGCAACTGGAAAGCCACCGAGCTCCTTCCGGCCTTTCAGACCTTCTGGGGCGGCTGGTTCGGCAAGTCCCTCTGGCCAGCCTTCAAGCACGTCCTGGGTCCCGTGGGACTGCCCATTGCCCTGGTGACCCTGATCATCCTCTGCCTCATCATCCTCGCCCCTGCCCTCATGGAAGCCCTTGGAAGGCTTTTGGTGCGCTTCTTTGGGGAGCGGGCCTGGCCCTGGTTCAAGCCCCTGCCGGGCCGGGGCGCGAAGAAGGTCCTGGCCATGGCCCGTCGCCCCTGGCTTCGCCCCCCCCCACCTGCCCCGGAGGTGCCCGAGTTCAGCCCAGCGGACCTGGGCCTGGGATCGGCCCCACGGGAGGAAGACGATCCCGTGGAGGCCCTGGCGCGGGCGGAGCGGGAGGCGGCGGCCTTCCGACGCAGTGGACAGCAACTCAGCCCCGAAATGGGCCTTCCGCCCATCCTCTCCCTGCGGTTGCCCACCCCCGCGGAGGAACTGCCCAGGGTGGAGTCCTTCAACCTGGACGATATCCTCATGGCCGAACGCTACGAGGAGGTCTCGGCACCCCTGCCACCCCCAGCCCTGATTCGGGACCTGCCACCACCCCCCGCCCCCAAACCCCAGCTGGTGCAGCCCAAGATCACCCAGGATCGGGAGGGGCGCCTGGTGGAGCAGCAGGCCCTGGGACTCACCGAACCCACACCCCAACCCATGCCGGACCTGGTCCCTTCCCTGCGGATCCCCACGGTGAACCCCACCCTGCCGGACCTGGGCCCCTCACGCCCCCGCGCCAGGATCCCCCTGGCCCCGGAGCCCC
>CAZPUI010000889.1:0-2376 GCA_964589695.1 uncultured Solibacteraceae bacterium
GGCCTCGATGAAGGGGGTGCCCAGGTTGCCGCAGGCCCGGGCAGGGCGTCCGGCAGCCCGCAGCAGGTGGGCCACCAGGTCCGTGGTGGTACTCTTGCCATTGGTGCCCGTGACCGCCAGGATCCGTGAACCATCCCCCCGGGCCCGGAGTTCCCGGTGGGCCAATTCCAGCTCGCCCAGCACGGGAATGCCCCTGTCCCGGGCCTCCTGGAGGAAGGGGATGGTGGGGGGCACGCCGGGGCTCAGGATCACCTCCTCCGCCCCATCCAGAAGGGCCACGGGATGGTGGCCCCAGACCCCCAGGGCGCCCAGGGCACCCACCCGGGCCACCAGCCCCGCAGGAGGCTCCGCCATGCTGTCCGTCACCAGGATGGTGCGACCGGCCCCGGCCAGGTACTCCGCCGCCGCGAGGCCCGATCGGGCCGCCCCCACGATGACCACGTGCGCCATGGGACCTCCTTCCGCACCAGTCTGGCCCAGCGCGCCCATGGGCGGCAACCCGCGCGGTGAGTGCCCCACGGTGGGTTCGCCGCGATCCCGGTGCTTTCCGGCACGAATTCCGTGACCTTCTAGGTCCTGCTCCCCTTCTGGGCGACAATGAAGCCGATGAACGAGTCCCTTCTCGCCTCGATCCTGTCGGGAGAGCAGCCGCCCCTGACCTTTGTCCACCCCATCATGGGGCTGCGCTCCGGCCACACCGAAGCCAAGGAAGTGCTCACGCGCTTCCGGGACGAGGCCGGCCGTCTCTGCACCGTCGGTGGCCTCTTCAGCGACATCTCCCTGGATCCCCACCACCGGGTGGGCTTGGACCTCATCTGCCTGACGGCCATCTTTGAGACCCTGGCCATCCATCCCATCACGGATCACCTCATCTTCATCAACCTGGACCCCCTGACCCTGGACTACCCGGATTTCTGGGAACGCATTCGCCCCTGGATGTGGAACCTGACCATCCCACCCCATCGCATCGTTCTGGAGATCACCGAAAGCTATTCCCGCCACGAACTGGACACCCTCGAGGAATATGTACGCAAGCTCCGGGACATGGAATTCCGCATCGCCGTGGACGATGTGGGCTCCGGCGTGGCCTCCCTCACCCACCTGGCCCGCCTCAAGCCCGACTTCATGAAGGTGGACCAGAGCCTGGTGCGCCATGTGAACCGGAATCCCTACCAGGCGGCCCTCCTGAGCAGCCTGGCCACCTTTGCCGAACGCATGGGCATGGGCTACATCTGCGAGGGCATCGAAACCCAGGAGGAGCTCCACTGCGTCCAGGCGGCGGGCGTGCCCTGGGGCCAGGGCTTCTCCTTTGGAGAACCGGAGCCGCTGGCGCTGTAAGGGTCCTTGGAACATGAGGTATACCAGACCCCGGAGCCTCCATGCGCCTGCGTGCCCTCGCCCTTGCCCTTCTCGCGTCCCTCCTGGGCGCCCAGACCCCGGCCCCCCGGGTGGTGCTCACCACGGAACTGGGGGTCATCGAGGTGGAGCTGGACCCCCGGGCCAAGGCCACGGTGGCCAATTTCCTGCACTACGTGAAGGGGGGCTTCTATGACGGTGGACGCTTCCACCGCACCGTGACCCTGGCCAACCAGCCCCAGAACCCCGTGAAGATCGAGGTCATCCAGGCCGGCACCGTGCGGGACCGGGGGAAGAAGGGCCTGCCCCCCATCGCCCTGGAACGCACCCGGGACACGGGGGTGCAGCATGGGGACGGCGCCATCTCCATGGCCCGGGGCCCCGTGGACTCCGCCACCAGCGATTTCTTCATCTGCCTCGGGGCCCAGCCGGAACTGGATTTCGGGGGCAAGCGGAACCCCGATGGCCAAGGCTTTGCGGCCTTCGGCAGGGTGGTGAAGGGCATGGAGGTGGTGAAGAAGATCCAGGCGGCCCCCGCCGAAGGTCAGAACCTCAAACCGGCCATCAAGATCCTGAAGGCTACCGCAGCTTCAGAGACGACAGCGCCAGCAGCGAGCAAATGATCGCCACGATCCAAAGCCGGATCACCACCTTGGTCTCCTTGAGCCCGCTGAGCTCCAGGTGGTGGTGGAAGGGGGCCATGCGGAAGATGCGCTTGCCATCCCTCAGCTTGTAGCTGCCCACCTGGAGAATCACGGAGAGGGCCTCCCATACAAAGAGTCCCCCAGCGATCACCAGCAGGAGTTCCTGCTTGATCATGATGGCCACGGTGCCCAGGGCGCCCCCCAGGCCCAGGGAGCCCGTGTCCCCCATGAAGAAGTCCGCGGGGTGGGCGTTGAACCAGAGGAAGCCCAGGCAGGCCCCAGCCATGGCCCCCATGAAGACGGCCAGTTCACCGCTCCCACTGATGAAGGGCACCAGCAGGTAGTTGGCGATCTTGAGGTGGCCCGCCACGTAGGC
>CAZPUI010000890.1:0-2372 GCA_964589695.1 uncultured Solibacteraceae bacterium
GGGGCCAGGCGTGCCGGTGGAAGGATGGCGAGCCCGTCGCCCGGGACCTCTTCCGTCTCCCCATTCCCACCCAGGTGCGCCTCATGACGGAACACGGGGGGCACTTCTACGTGGGGGCGCAGCAGGGCCTGTTCGTGTGGGACGGCCGACAGCTCACGGAAGTGGGTGAGTTCAGGGGGCAGAAGATCCAGAACACCTGCCTGGACGCCCAGGGTGCCCTCCTGGTGGCCACCCAGGAGCAAGGGGTCTGGCGGAAACAGGGGGAGACCTGGGTCTCCATCCTGGGGCCCAGCCAGCTCAGGGGCATCATCCTGGGCATCGTGCTCGCTCCGGACGGCACCCTGTACGTGGGCACGGTTTCGGGATTGTATCTGTGGGGGCCCGGTGGCCTGCGTCGCCTGGGACGCCAGGAGGGTCTGAACGCCGAGGAGATCTACCTCGTGGGTTTCGATCCCCAGGGGCGGGCCTGGGTGGGCACCAGCAAGGGCGTGAACGTGATGGAGCAGCACAGGGTTTCGGCCTCCTATGATTTCCGGGATGGCCTGGCGGACAACGAGATCAATTCCTTCTCCACGGGCTTCGCCCTGGATACCGCAGGGCGCGCGTGGATCTGCACGATGAACGGGGTTTCCACCCTGGATCCCAGCCAGGTGCACCGCTACGAGCAGAGGCCCCTGCTTTCCCTCCAGCGGGTGGATATCAACGGCCAACCCCAGCCGGGCTTCCCCCTGAGCGGCAGCTCGGCGGCCGTTCTGAGCTTGGCCAATCATCAGAATTCCTTCCGCTTCAACTTCGCCGGCATCCACCACGCCAACCCCGGGGGCATTCGGTACCAGTACTGCCTGGAGGGCTTCGACCAGGGGTGGAGCACCCCCACCACGGACCGCTATGTGACCTACCCCAAACTTCCGCCCGGGGACTATCGGTTCAGCCTGCGATGCATCAATGCCGATGGCGTCCAATCCCTGCCCGTCGCCTTCCCCTTTCATATCCAGCCTGCCCTGTGGCAGCGCCTCTGGTTCCGGGCCCTGGGCTTCCTGCTGATCCTGGGGATGGTTGCGGGCTTCTTCCTCCTTCGGATCCGGGCTGTCCAGCGCCACAACGTTCAACTGGAAGCCCTGGTGCAGGCCCGGACCGCGGACCTCAAGGTGGCCATGGAGGGGCTCCGGGAAGCCAAGAATGCCGCAGAGCGGGCCAGTGGCTTCAAGTCCGCCTTCATCGCCAACACGAGCCACGAACTGCGCACCCCCCTGAATGCCATCCTGGGCTTCCTTCAGGTCCTGGAGCAGCCGGACACCCGGGAGGGTGAGCGGGTGCGCTTCCTGGGCATCATTCGACAGGCCGCCCGGGCCTTGCTGCAGGTGGTGAACGACCTTCTGGACTTGAGCCGCATCGAGGCCGGGGCCCTCAAGGTGGAGTCTGTACCCTTCCATTTACCCGAGGTCATGACCGAGGCCATCGATCTCATGTCGCCCCAGGCTGCCGCCAAACATCTGGAGCTGGCCTGGACCTGCGATCCCCTCATCCCCGAAGGTCTTTTGGGGGATCCCCATCGGCTGCGCCAGATGCTGGTGAACCTGCTGGGCAATGCCGTGAAGTTCACCCACCAGGGGCGTGTGACGGCCCGCGCCACCCTTCTGGAGGATGGCCGGATCAAGGTCCAGGTGGACGACACGGGCCCCGGCGTTCCCCCGGAGGTCCTTCCCAGGCTCTTTGAGGCCTTCAGCCAGGCCGAGTCCACGAAGAAGCTGGGCACGGGTCTGGGGCTGTCCATCACCCGGAACCTGGCCCACCTCATGGGAGGGGAAACTGGGGTGGAAAGCGAGCTGGGGGAGGGGTCCACCTTCTGGTTTTCGTTCCAGGCGGAGGCCTGTTCCTGGCTGCCCCCCACGGATGTGGTGGCGCCGCGACCGGAGCCCCCTCGGAACCTCCAAGGTCGCGTGCTCCTGGCGGACGACAATCCCAGCAATCGCCTGTTGGCCGAGAGCCTCCTGCGCCAGATGGGCGTGGACCACACCCTGGTGCCGGATGGCCAGGCGGCCCTGGAGACCCTCCACCAGACCCCCTACGATCTGGTGATCCTCGACGGCCGCATGCCCCGCCTGGGGGGGCGGGAAACCCTGCAGGCCATCCGGGCCGAAGCCCGCTGGGACCACGTGCCTGTGCTCCTGTTCAGTGCCTCCACGGGGGATGACCAGTACCGCCAGGGCTTCGAGGACAGCCTCCAGAAACCCCTGGACCTGGAGGAATTCCGGGACAAGGTGGCCCGCTGGCTGCATCGGGGACGCCTCGGGTCCGAGGCCACCCCCGTCTCCTCCCCCGCCCCCCCCCTGAGCCCCCGCCTGGCCCAACTGGCCCAGGTGCTCGGAGGC
>CAZPUI010000891.1:0-2372 GCA_964589695.1 uncultured Solibacteraceae bacterium
TTGGAGTAGACCTCCGTATCCATGACCAGCAGGTTCACGTTCCGTCCCTGGGCCAGGACATGGTCCAGGCCGCCGTAGCCGATGTCGTAGGCCCAGCCATCCCCTCCCACGATCCAGACGCTCTTCTTCACCAGGTTGTCCGCCAGGGTGGCCAAGCGCTTGGCTTCGGCGGAGCCGAGTCCGGCGAGTCGGGCCCGGAGGGCCTCCACGCGCTGCCGCTGCTCCTGAATCCCGGTTTCTGAGCCCTGGTCCGCCGTGAGCAGGGACGAGACCAGTTCTTCTCCCACTTCGTGGGCCAGGGACTTCAGGAGCTCCTGGGCCAACTCGGTCTGCTTGTCCACGGCCAGGCGCATGCCGAAGCCGAATTCAGAATTGTCCTCGAAGAGGCTGTTGTTCCAGGCGGGGCCCCGGCCCTCCTTGTTGGCGCACCAGGGGGTGGTGGGCAGGTTGCCCCCGTAGACCGAGGAACAGCCCGTGGCATTGGCCACCAAGGCCCGATCCCCGAAGAGCTGGCTGAGGAGCTTGAGGTAGGGCGTCTCGCCGCAGCCCCCGCAGGCCCCGCTGTATTCCATCAGGGGCAGCATGAACTGACTGCCCTTCACATCCAGTTTGAGGTTCCGCCGGTCCACCTCCGGGAGGTCCAGGAAGAAGGCGTAGTTGGCCCGTTCCGCGTCTCGCAGGGGGGGCTGGCTCGCCATGTCAATGGCCTTGCGCTTCGGATTGGACTTGTCCTTGGCAGGGCAGACGCTCACGCAGATGCCGCAGCCCGTGCAGTCCTCGGGGGCCACCTGGAGCACATAGTCCAGCCCTTCGAACTCTTTGCCCTTGTAGGGCGTGTGCTTGAAGGTGGGAGGCGCCTCCGCCAGGAGCGCCGGTGCCACCACCTTGGGCCGAAGGGCGGCGTGGGGGCAGATGAGGGCGCACTTGTTGCACTGGATGCACAGGCTGGGATCCCAAACCGGGATCTCCAGGGCGATGTTCCGCTTCTCCCAGCGGCTCGTGCCCACGGGCCAGGTGCCATCGGGAGGGAAGGCGGACACCGGCAACCGGTCGCCCTGGCCGCCGATCATCATGGCGGTGGTGGTGCGCACGAAGTCCGGTGCGCCGGCCGCCACGGTGGGGGGCATGGTCCGGGTGGAGGTGAGGATGGCCGGCACCTGGACCTCCTGGAGGTGGGCCAGGGTCGTGTCCACCGCCTCGAAGTTCTTGGCCACCACCGCCTCGCCCTTCTTCCCATAGGTCTTCTCGATGGAATGCTTGATCTGGGCGATGGCCTCCTCCCGGGGCAGCACCCCGGAAATGGCGAAGAAGCAGGTCTGCATGATCGTGTTGATGCGCCCCCCCATGCCCGTGGCCTTGGCCACGGCATAGGCATCGATGACGTAGAACCTCAGCCCCTTGTCCAGAATGGCGCGCTGAACCTCCACAGGAAGCCGATCCCAGACCTCGTCCTTCCCATGGGGCGTGTTGAGCAAAAAGGTCGCCCCCTCCTGGGCGTGCTTCAACATGTCCACCTTCTCGAGGAAAACCGGCTGATGACAAGCAATAAACCCTGCCCGTTTAATCAAATATGCGGAGCGTATTGGATCAACCCCGAACCGCAAATGGCTGATGGTGTAGGTCCCGGCCTTCTTGGAGTCGTAGACGAAGTAGCCCTGGCCCTGGAGGTTGGCCTCCTCGGCGATGATCTTGATGGAGTTCTTGTTGGCCCCCACGGTGCCATCGCTCCCCAGTCCGAAGAAGAGTGCGCGTTTCACCGAGGCAGGCTCGATGTCGAAGGCCTCGTCCACTTCCAGGGAGGTGTGGGCCACATCGTCCGTGATGCCCACGGTGAAGTGAAGCTTGGGCTGGTCCTTGGCCAGCTCGTCGAAGATGGCCTTCAGGCTGGCGGGGGTGAATTCCTTGCCCGCCAGGCCGAAGCGGCCCGGCACCACCCGCGGCATGGAGGCCAGACGGCCGGTGGCATGACTCTCCTGGAGGGCCATCACCACGTCCAGGCAGAGGGGATCCGCCAGGGCCCCGGGCTCCTTGTAGCGGTCCAGCACCCCCAGCGTCTTCACCGTGGGGGGCAGGGCCTTCAGGAAATCGGCCACGGAGAAGGGACGGTAGAGGCGCACCTTGAGGAGCCCCACCTTCTCCCCCCGGGCGGTGGCCCAGTCCACATATTCATGGGCCGTCTCCGCCCCGGAGCCCATGAGCACCACCACCCGCTCGGCATCCGGCGCGCCCACGTAGTCGAAGAGTCGGTAGGTGCGGCCTGTGAGCGACCCGAACCGGTCCATCTCCTCCTGGAGGATGCCCGGCAGGGCCTGGTAGTAAGGCGTGCAGGCCTCCCGGGTCTGGAAGAAGGCATCGGGGTTCTGGGTGGTGCC
>CAZPUI010000892.1:0-2367 GCA_964589695.1 uncultured Solibacteraceae bacterium
AATCGCATCACCACCATGCCCGTGATGAACCCCTTGCGGTCCGGGCACCATTTGGCAGCGGTGGCCACCGGGGTCACGTAGCCCAGGCCAAGGCCCAAACCACCGATCATTCCCATGCCCAGGTAGAGCAAGGGCAGGTTCTTTGTCCCCAGGGCCACACCACCGATCACATAGCCAAGGGCATAGAGGATGGCGCCAAGCACGGCAAGCTTGCGGGGGCCCTGCTTGGGCAGCAGTACGCCGCCGATGGCGGCGCCGATGCCCAGGAAACAGATGGCCAGGGACAGGATCCAGGCGACCTGCTGGTTGTTCCAGCTCGCATAGGTCATGAGCGGCTTTTGAAAGAAGCTCCAGGCATAGATGGTGCCCAAGACCAACTGGAGCACGGTGCCCATGATGGCGATCAACCAACGGTTGGCTGTTGGCTTGGTTTCGGGGGCTGGGGTCGACATGGACTCGGCTCCTCTAAGGGTGGAAGGTGAAGGAAGGGGTTGCGTAGCGGTAGGTTGGTTGTCGATGGGGACCCTGTTCAGTGCCTTTGCGGGTTGGGTCGAAGGTTCGGGACGAGGATCCGAGCATGGAACTGTCATGGCGTGGGATGCTCGCTCGCTCGGTGCCTTCCGTTTCCGGTGGTCGCACCCTGGAGGTGCTTCTGCCAAAGGGACAAGGACGCTAGCAGGATTATGGCCAACCTCGTGGTTCGGCGGGGATGAGAATCAAGCTGGCGGGCCATTCTGCAGGGGTCTGTGACAGCCGCCTTGCAGGTTGAAAAAACGTTGTGAGAGCGGCCAACGACATATCGCAATGGACACATCCCCATCATCAACCATGTAGAATGGGGCGATCAGCTCGGTTGGAGGCCTCCGGCCCCAGAAAAACCCACGATTTCACACCAGGATCCCCCGAAACTGTCATTGACACTATGTAAAGAAGTCACCGAGGAAAGATGGCAGGCTGAGCCACCTCCGTCCGACCACGTTGAAGATGGATTCCCGGAGACTGAGGATCCATAGGAACCATGGTCCGCCGGAGGGCCCGTGCGAACCCCTGTGCGGCAAAAACACCCCCCGCAGACCAAGCGTCACCCGCCTGATGTATTTGATTTGAATATTTTAAACATTGGATTACTTTGATCACATCCTATCTAGGACCCCTGGATCAGAATACGAGGCCGCTTTAAGATGTTCTGCCCTGGCCCCTAAGGGCCAGCGCACGGCCCAGGAAGTGCCCTGAAGACCCAAGAAGGCACGCTTGTTCCCTTCATGCCGCCTTCAGCTCTGCCCCCCACGACACGACCCTCAACCTTCACCCCACAAGGAGTAATCCATGGCCCGAATCCTCGTTGTCGACGACGATCCCGATATTGTCGAAGCCAGCCAGCTCTTCCTCCAGAAGGAAGGGCACGAAGTTCAGACTGCATTCAGCCGAACGGAAGGCATGGCCAAGGTGGCCAGTTTCGACCCGGAGCTTCTCGTCCTGGACGTGATGATGGAGCAGCCCGATGACGGCTTCGCCATGGCTCAGGAACTCCGTCGGATGGGGAAGAAGTTCCCGATCCTCATGCTCTCCAGCGTGGGCGTCGCCTCTGGACTGTCCTTTGGGCAGGACGACGAGATGGTCCCGGTGGACGATTTCCAATCCAAGCCCGTGGAACCCGCCGTGCTGGTCGCCAAAGTGGCCAAGCTGCTTCAGCGCTAGGAGATACGCCATGCTCATGACTGAACGTGACCGCCTGGCCGTCGAGGTCAGGGACCTTGCCGAGAAGCTCGGTCGGGACCGCAGCGCCCTGGTGCCCCTGCTCCAGGACGTCAAACAGAAGTACCACCGCATCAGTAGCTATGCCATGCAGGTCATTGCCGACGCCCTGGACATCCACCCCGTGGAAGTCCACTCCGTGGCGTCCTTCTATGCCTTCCTGGGTGACCAGCCCCAGGGCAAGTTCGTGATCCGCCTCTGCCGCACCATCTCCTGCGACATGCAGGGGAAGGACCGTGTCCAGCGACAGCTCGAGAACGACCTGGGCATTGCCTTCGGCCAGACCACGTCCGACGGCAAGTTCACCCTGGAATGGGCGAACTGCATGGGCCTGTGTGACCAGGGTCCCGCCCTTCTGATCAACGACAAGGTCCACGCCAAGGTGACCCCCGAGAAGGTCCATGACCTTCTTGAGGACTGCCGCAAGGCCTTCGGCGTCCACGCCACCGAGAGGAAGGAGGTTCACATCTGATGAGCCCGCTCCCGACCTACAGCTCCATGACCCCCGAGGCCGGCCTCAAGAAGGCCCTGGGCCTCTCCCGCCCGGATATCATCGCCGAGATCAGTTCCTCCGGCCTGAAGGGCCGCGGCGGCCCCGGCCTCCCCCCCGGC
>CAZPUI010000893.1:0-2363 GCA_964589695.1 uncultured Solibacteraceae bacterium
GACGCGCAACGGGGACGCGGGGGTTCCCGCCTCCTTGAAGCCCCCGCCCGCAGTTTCGAACTCCCCACGGGGGAAATCGCACGCACGACGGTGTTGATCACGGACGGTTATGTCAGCGTCGAACCCGAAGTCCTGGACCTGGTGCGGAAGAACCTGCAGAAAACCAATGTCTTTGCCTTCGGGATTGGCACGGCGGTGAACCGCCACCTCATCGAGGGCGTGGCTCGGGCCGGCCAGGGCGAGGCCTTTGTGGTGTCCAAACCGGACCAGGCCATTCGCGAGGCCACCCGCTTTCGCAAGTACATCGCCGCCCCGGTGCTCTCCAAGGTCCGGTTGGCCTTCCTGGACTTCGAGGCCTACGATATCGAGCCGCAGCAGGTTCCCGATGTGCTGCTGGATCGCCCGGTGATCTGCTTCGGCAAGTGGCGCGGGGAGGCCAAGGGTAGCGTGGTCGTTTCGGGCATGACCGCCGCGGGCAGCCATCAGCAGGTCCTTCAGATCACCGACGCCGTTGCTTCACCCGCCCACGGGGCCCTGGCCCAGCTTTGGGCCCGCCATCGCATCCAGTCCCTGGAGGACTTCCAAGGCCTGGGGGGAAAACCGGACCCCGGGGAACTCACGCGGTTGGGTCTTCAGTATGGGCTGATGACCTCCACCACCGCCTTTCTCGCGGAGGATTCGGAAAGCCGCAATCCGGGCCTACCCCTGGTCACCGTCGTTCAGCCCCTGCCCCTTCCCGAAAGTAGCCCTGGAGGCGCCATCAGGGGCGGTGGCGCAGCCATGATGACCCCGGGGGTGAGTGCCTCGGTGGACCGAAGCTCCAGTACTTCGCGGTCCGCCAGTGCCACGGTCGAAGTGGTGGCGGCCTGCGCCAGCAGCAGTGCCCTGGTCGGAGAAACCTGCATCGTGGGCGAGGCCACGCCAAGTCGGACCGCACCTGCCCCCAAGTTCACGACCCGACGTCCGAGCATCACCTTCCTCATGGGCGAGGACGAAGACGCCACCAGCCCCATGTTCCGCCTTGCGGAAGCCCATTTCCGCACGGATCCCCAGGAGCGAACCGATTGGGTCGTTCGTGAGGCTCGCACCCTGGAGGATGTGTGTAGCCACCTGGCCAAGTCCCAGGGTGGCCCCTGGGGTGTCATCAACCTGGTGGTGCACGGTCAGAGCAACGGGTCCCCGGACCTGCTGCTTCGGCAGGGAGGCCCCAGGCTCAGCGGCGAGAGTCTCGGCAAGGATGCTGCCTCCCCCCAGCACAGCCCACTACCTGCTTCGGTGGTGGACGAGGGCACGGAAGTGCGTCTCCACGGGTGCAGCCTGGGGCGGGATCGCGCCCTTCTGGTGCGGCTCTCGACCTGGCTGACCGGGGGGAAGCGGTGTCCACAGGTTCGGGCCAGCCGATGGTTCACCTTCTTCCAGCCTCCCCTGCATCCAGACGTGCCAACCCGCAGCCTGTGTGAGTGGTGGGACGTTTTCTTCCCCAGGGGCCAGCGCCCCTCGATCCACGCATTGGCCGCCCGCCATTTGAAGGCTGCGGTGCGGGTTGGCGTGGACCTGGATGAGGCCCTGGGTTCCCGAGCCCTGATGACCCCCGGGGGAACCTACAGCTACGAGACCTCCGCCAGCTTCACCTGGCGCTGTGTCTACCTCAACGCCCCCCAGCCTCCCACCCCTTCGGGGAACATCTCCCACTGGCTTCGCCACCAGGATGCGTTCTGCCACCAACTCGCCGCCCAAGGCCTCCAGTTCGACCAGTTGCGGTGGACCTTGACGCCCGACCAGGCGCGCATCGGCAGTCGCAGCCATCCCGCCCTGGTGGCCCGAGGCGAGGGGCGGGTGCTCCATGTGCTTCGCCAACTCACCCGCCCCGCCGAAGACCCGGGTCCTGAACCCCATGTGGCCTGGGAGGACCCCCGATACTATGCCTCCGCCCACTCAATTTCGGGCCGGGTTCACTGATCCACCGCCCCCCTGGACCTTCTTCCAGTCCAGGGGGACCCCGAACTCCGGCCCCTGGACCCCCTCGCCCCAGACCCGATCTTCGGTGCCCCCCGCTTGGGCCTTCCGCCGCGCCTCCTCCCGGGCGGCCTTGGCGGCGGGGCTCGTCTCCACCTTGGGGGCCTGGCCGGGCCTGAAGGCCAGGGTGCGCCGCCGCCCCTCCGCCGTGGAAGGACCGGCCCACGCCAAAATCGGCGAAGGTCGTGCGCACGGTTCCGGTCGGTGCGCCCTGCTCCCGCATCGTTTTCTCCGTGAGGGCACCGGTCGGACATTCCTTCACGCAGGCTCCGCAAGATACGCAGTTCGAATCGGCGAAACCAAAAGCGAATGGCTGATGGCTGATAGCTGATGGCTGGTACGGCCCT
>CAZPUI010000894.1:0-2355 GCA_964589695.1 uncultured Solibacteraceae bacterium
GGACTCCCCGCCCTGGCGCGGTTGACCACGGCCTACCAGGCTGGGGACGCCGGGACCTTCAATGGGGCCCTGGTGGAACTCCAGTCCGTGTCAGGCGCAGAGGTTCAGGCCCATGCGCGCCACGAGGCCCTCTTCAACCGCGCCCAGCCATTCCTGGTGGGCATGGTGCTCTATGTCCTGGCCTTTCTCCTCCTGGTGGGGTCCTGGCTGGGTCGCCCCGAAATGCTGCGGGCGGCGGCCTTCGGTGTCCTGGGTGCGGGTGCCCTGGTCCACACCGCAGGGCTCGTGGCCCGCATCCTCATCCAGGGGCGCCCTCCGGTGACCAATCTCTACAGTTCCGCCGTCTTCGTGGGCTGGGGGGCGGTGGTCCTGGGCTTCCTGCTGGAGCGGATGTACCGACGGGGCTTCGGCACCGCCGTGGCGGCGGCGGCGGGGTTCGGCTCCCTGCTGGTGGCCCACCACCTGGCGGACAGTGGGGACACCATGGAGATGATGCGTGCCGTGCTGGATTCCAACTTCTGGCTGGCCACCCATGTGGTGACCATCACCCTGGGCTACAGTGGCACCTTCCTGGCAGGAACCCTCGCCCTGGCCTGGACCTTCTGGAGGCATCTGGCCAAGGCGCCGGAGCCGGACACCGGCAAGGCCCTGGTGGCCATGACTTACGGCACCCTGGGCTTCTCCCTGTTCTTCAGCTTCCTGGGCACGGTGTTGGGGGGCATCTGGGCCGATCAGAGTTGGGGGCGATTCTGGGGGTGGGACCCCAAGGAGAATGGTGCCCTGCTCATCGTGCTCTGGATCGCCATCATCCTTCATGCCCGCTTGGGGGGGCATGTGCGGGAGCGGGGCTTCATGGCCATGGCCATCTTCGGGAATGTCATCACCAGCTTCTCCTGGTTCGGCGTGAACATGCTGGGGGTGGGGCTCCACTCCTACGGCTTCATGGACAAGGCCTTTGTCTGGCTGGTGGGTTTCATGGCTACCCAGGTGATCTTCATGGGGCTCTGCCTGCTGCCACCCCGAAAGAGCCTATCCGCGAATAGCGCGGCGCCCGACCTACCCTCCTAAGACAGTCTTCATCCTAGGCGGGCACAAGGAGATCCTGGACTTCCCGAGGTGATCCATGTCCCGTGCCCTGCTCCTGACGGTTCCTGTGTTGATGGTGATGAGCCTCGCCTGCCAGAAGGTGGGCGTGGAACTCCCCTTGGCCCACCGGCCTGCGGTCGAGGGCTTCGAAGTCACCCTCCATGCTCGGGATGCGGACCGGTTCCAGGTGGTGGTCAGCCACCCCAGGAATCACTTCTACAACTGCGACCAGACGGGTGTGCCTTGGCAAGCCAAGCTCCTGGGGGATCCCCAGCACCCCTTCACCACCTCCAAGACGGCCTTCACCTACACAGAGCAGTCCAGCAGCCATAGTTCCCTCCTGGGTGGTCGGGTGACCAGCACCAATCGTGTGGAGACGGGAACCACCACGGCACGCACGGTGTGGTCCTTCGACCGGGCGCGGTGGGCCGAGGGACGCCCCTTCCGTCTGGTGTTCATCCGAGGCTTCGCTCCGATCACGGAGGAGAAGCGCATGGAGTTGGAGATCACCCTGGGGGCCCAGGTTGGGTCTGCCGGGGGTCGGGGGGGGCTCCGGCTTCCCCGGGGTCCCCTGCCTCGGCCCCAGGCCATGGTGAGGGAGGCGGAGGAGGAGGCCCGGCGCCTTTCCGAGGGCATGCCCCAGGATGTGAAGCGCTACCTGGAGCTGCGGATCACTGGATCCCGCCCACGGTTCTCGGCCAGCTTCAGCACCGTGCCCCTGAAGACCACGAAGGGGTCGGCCCCCAAACCCACAGGGAAGGAGACGGTGGATGAGGAAGGTCAGCGTCTGCGCCAGCACTATGCCGGTGAACTGGCGGTGATCCAGGCCCTGGATGAGGCCGAGCGGTACGTCCGGGATCGGCGCGGTCATTGACCATGTGGGTGGGGGGGCCGTACCCATCCCTTCCATCCCTGGGAATAGGCAGGGGCCACTCCCACCAACGGGGCCCTGCCTTCGCCGAGTCTTAAGCCTGCTGCATCGACCACGGGACTCATGCCAGATCCTGCAGGGCCTCCGCCAGATCCTGTGGAACCCTGGCCCGGGGTGGGACGGGTACCGACCCTGGGTTCGCACCCCATCGAATCCCTCGGTGGTGGATCCTCGGAGGCAGCCGTGTCCTTGGCGAAAATTTGCTTTCTGATCGGTCTTGCCGCTGCGGTCTGGAACGTGGTCCTGACGCTCCAGATCGCGAGTTGGCTCAAGCAACGGAATATCCGTGTCCTTCCGGCAAGCGTGCTCAACAAGCGAGCCAAGCTACCTCAACCTCA
>CAZPUI010000895.1:0-2352 GCA_964589695.1 uncultured Solibacteraceae bacterium
CATCAGGGGCTTAAGCCTCACCCACCTGTCGGGCACCCGCTGCGCGGGGGCCAGCGGGGACCTGCCCTTCCTGCCCGTGACCCGGGAGGTCCCCACCAGGCCCAGTGCGGATGCCCAGGACCGGGCCTACGCCACGTCCTTCTCCCACGCCAACGAATGGACCAGCCCCGGGGCGTACAGCGTCTACCTCCAGGACGGCACCAAGGTGGAACTGGGCTCCACCCTGCGCACGGGCTCCGCCCGCTTCGCCTTCGAACCCGGGAAGCCCGCCAACCTGCTGGTACGGGTCTCCGACAGCGAAGTGGGCACCTTCCAGGCCAGCGCGGCCCTGGACCGCACCCGGCGCACGCTGGTGGGATCCCTCCAGGGGGGCAACTTCTGCGGCTACCTGGATCCCATCACCCGGCATGGCTACTACACCCTGTACTTCGCGGCGGAGTTCGACCAGGACTTCGAATCCACCGGAGCCTGGGTGGACGACAAGGTGCAGCCGGGGGCCACGGAGGCCCGTGGGGGCACGGGGGTGGATGACAAGGGATGGCCCCGGAAGGACAAGGGGTCGGGCCTCTGGGTGGGCTTCAAGCCGGGCAGTACCGTGAACGTTCGCGTGGGGATCAGCTACGTGAGCCTGGACAACGCCCGCCTCAACCTGGCCCAGGAAAACCCCGTGGGGACCACCCTGGAAGCCGTCCAGCGGGCTGGGCGCGAGGCCTGGAACCGGCAGCTCTCCCGCATCGAGGTGGAGGGGGGCACGCCGGACCAGCGCACCACCTTCTACACGGCCCTGTACCACAGCCTGCTGCACCCCAATGTCTTCAGCGATGTCAACGGTGAGTACGCGGGCATGGACGGCAAGACCTGGAAGGTCCAGGGGCCCCAGCGGGCCCAGTACGCCAACTTTTCCGGGTGGGATATCTACCGCTCCCAGGTGCAGTTGGTGGCCCTGCTGGAACCCAAGGTGGCCTCGGACATGGCCCAGTCCTGGTTCAACCAGGCCAAGGCCGCCGGGGGCAAGTGGGACCGCTGGACCCATAACAATGGCGAGACCCACGTGATGAATGGTGACCCCGCGGCGCCCACCGTGGCGGGCATCGAGGCCTTTGGGGGGCGGGACTTCGACGTAAAGGGTGCCTTCGAAAGCCTGGCCAAGGCCGCCACCCTTCCCCATCCGGACGACCTGCAGCGCAGGGGATGCCCCATCATGTGTCCGGGCCAGCGACCGGGCCTGGATCAGGTGCTCAAACTGGGCTACCTCCCCAAGGTGGCCCCGGGGTGGGGCACCGTGGCGGATTTCCTGGAATGCGTGAGCGCCGACTTCAGCCTGGCCGCCCTGGCGGGTCGCCTGGGGGACCCCCGGGAGGAAGCCTTCCTGCAAAGGGCCAACCAGTGGAAGGGGCTCTGGAACCCCGAGGTGGGTTACCTGCAGGAGCGCAATCCCGAGGGCACCTGGGTGCCGGGCTTCCGCCCCCTGCAGCACGAGGGCTTCGTGGAGGGTTCCGCCGCCCAGTACGTGTGGATGGTCCCCTTCAATGCCGCGGGGCTGTTCCAAAAGAGGGGGGGCGTGGCGGCGGCCCTGAAACGGCTGGATGGTTGCTGCTTCCGCCCCGAGGGAATGCCGGCCCTCACGGGGGGGGATGGTACCTACGCCGAGGTGGACAACGAACCCAGCGTGGGGGCCCCCTGGATGTACGCCTTGGCGGGTCGCCCGGACCGCACCCAGCAGGTGGTGCGGGAAAGCCTGAACCGGCTCTGGGGCAACCGGCCCGATGGCATCCCCGGCAATGACGATCTGGGGGCCATGTCCAGCTGGTACGTGTGGTCCGCCCTGGGGATGTACCCCCTGTACCCGGGACGGGCGGAGCTGATCCTGGCCAGTCCGCTGTTCCCCAAGATCCGAGTGAACCGGGACAAGGCGCCCTTCAGCCTGGATGCGCCCGGTGCTGGGGCAGGAAACCCCTTTGTGCAGGCCCTCTCGGTGAAGGGTCAGCCCTCCACCCGCCCGTGGCTTCCGGCCTCCTTCGTGGAGCAGGGCGGCACCCTCACCTTCAAGCTCGGCCCCCAGCCCCATCCCACCTGGGGAAAGGATCCCAAGGACCTGCCCCCCAGCTGGGATCGGTAGCGCGAAGCCCTCCCTCGGGGGCCTCCCAGGGTTCCGGAGCATGTCCCACGATTGCCATGGGTGCACGAACCCTACCTGGCGGTCACCGGGAGTGGTTCTACTGAATTCGAGCGCTAGAACAGAGACATGGGGAAGGGCACGGCACTGCACTAGGGCCCGAAGCCCCGTTTTGGGAGTGGCGTCATTGGGCCCCTCGCACCGGTGGGGTGCATGGAGGCGCGCGAATGGCATTT
>CAZPUI010000896.1:0-2349 GCA_964589695.1 uncultured Solibacteraceae bacterium
GGCGGTGGACTTGGGGGGGATGCTCCACGGAGCCGAATGGGGGTGGTGCGGTGGTTATGGGAGGGGGCAACTCCCCCCCCCCATGTAGGCGGATTTCTGGGGGCTGGATTCCAATAGCACAAGCAGGGCTGCCACTTCCTCCAGGGCCAGACCTGGATGGAGCACAAAGGCGGGCAAGTCGTGCTTACTGATCAGTTTGGCCATCACCACGATCTCGGTGCCCGTGAGGGGACGGCGGTCCTCCCGCAGCCGGTCCCCCCGCACCTCGATGAGGCAGGGTTTCCCGTGGCGGTTCAACGTGCGACAGACGAGTTCCAGAGCCTTCCGGGTGTCAGGGTGCCGGAAGGTGAAGAGCTGGTAGCAGCGCAGGGCTTCAAACAGGGCAAAGGTAAGGTCGAGCTGGCTCATGCTGCTTCCGAATGGGATACCGCATGATGCCACAAGCTCATCGCGGCCGCATGAACAGCGCGCCCGCGAAGCATTTCCTGGCGCAGATGGAACACCCGATGCAGCGTTCCGGATCCGTGACCGGCAGCCCCTGGGCATCCAGTCCAATGGCCAAGTAGGGACAACGGGTGCAGTTGCCACAGTGTTCGCAAAGCTCAGGCACCACGGCGCTGATGGACTTGGTGGCCGAAAGCCGCTCAAAGGGCGTGATGGCGCCTGGGTGGGCCAGGCCGATGAGGTCCGAGACCCTGGTCAGCCCCCGGGCTTCCAGCAAATGGCTCAGCCCCGAATGCAGTTCCTCGACAATTCCGAGGCCGTATTTCGTGGCCACGGTGCAGAACTGCACCGTCCGTGCTCCCAGGGCCAGGAAATCCGCAGCGGCGCGGTATCCCATGGGCCCCCCGTTCCCGGAAATGGCGATGCCCATGGGGAAGGCCTTGGCCAGGGTGAGGCAGCTGATGGGCCCCACCCCCTCCCCGCTCATGCCCACCACCACACCTTCGTCCCAGGGCGCCTCGGGTCTTGGGCGGAAGGCCAGGGCCGGAAAGGAATTCGCCAGGGTCACGCCCGCGAGGGCTTCGGAATGCCGGTTCAAGACCTGGCGGATGGCCGCCAGGATGGGCTCGATGGCGGTCACCGCCGCGGTGAGCTTAAAGAGTTTGGGAACCTTGGGATCCCCCACCTGGAGCACCCAGCCGATGATCTTCGCCGTGAGTTCGGGATCCTGGCTGACAATATCGCCCTTGGTACCATCCCCCCCCTGGGGGCAAGAAAGGGAATACTCAATGCCCATGGCCCCCGCCCGCTCAAGCTTGGCGGTGTTGGATTGCCAGGTGCGCCGATCCTCCAGGTCATTGCCGCTGACGGGCCCCCCCGTGGAGCCCAAGGTCAGGCGGTCCGGCCAGGCCTTCACCAGGGCGCCGATCTCCTCGCAGACCCGATCCAGAGGATGGTGGCTCACGTTATCGCAGTTGCCGTAGGTGCGCTCCCCGAAGGTCACCATGTAGCCATCGGGAATATGGATGGGCAGACCATCGAAGGCGGTCTTCATCACGGCCCCGGACCACCCGGCCTCATAGGCCCGGGTCACCTGTTCCAGCCCATCGGTGAGCGGGGCGGCGGAGAGGAGGAAAGGACTCAGGATTGCGCGCCCGAAAAAATCCGAGCGCAGATCCACGGGCTGCCGGACAAGACCTGGCAGCACCACCACGGACTTCTTGGGATCCGGCGGTTCGATGACGGACATCCGACGAAGCCTGCTGTCCAGGACCTGGGCCGCGTTCTTGCCACTGGCCACGGCGGTGACCACGGTGGTGCCCCCCAGACCGAAATCGCCCGCAGGAACCACCCGGGGATGACTCGGGGGGGCCTGCCCCGGCCGGGAGCCCAGGGCGAGGATCACGGTATCGATGTCGGAACGGAAGGCCTCTGACAGTGGCACGTCCACCGACTTCGGCCCGAAGGGTGCCCTGGTTCGCACGGTGTGAAGCCCCCGCACCTGTCCCTTGTCGGCATTGATCACGGTCACTCGGGTGCAGTCCGTGAGGGCCACGCGGTGCGCCAGCAGCTCCTGACGCTCCTTGGCCGTGAGTCGCCACTGGTCCCAGGGGCGGCGGGCAAGCAACTCCACGGACTCCGCCCCCTGTCGAACAGCGGTGGTGGCACAGTCCACCGCCGTGGCCCCGGCCCCCAGGATGGCCACCCGCCGACCGCGCATGTTTTGGTCTTCCGGCGCAGCCAAGTAGGACAGCCCCTCCAAGGCCAATTCATCCCCGGGAATGCCCAACCGCTGGGGCACTGCCAGGCCCACCGCCAACACCATACCTTCGTACCCCTCATCCAGCAGGTGGACCGGATCTTCCACCCGGGTGCGGAGTCGAACCTCGATGGCACCCAGTCCCC
>CAZPUI010000897.1:0-2347 GCA_964589695.1 uncultured Solibacteraceae bacterium
AGCTCCTCGTTGAGGGACTGGAGTTCCTCCTTCGAGGTGGTGAGTTCCTCGTTGGTGGACTGCAGATCTTCGTTGGTGCTCTGCAGTTCCTCGTTGCTGGCCTTGAGCTCCTCCTGGGAGGTCTGCATCTCCTCGCGACAGGTCTGGAGTTCCTCGCGGCAGGCCTTCAGCTCCGCTTCCAGGATCTCGAACCGATCCTGGTTGGCGGGGCTGCTGCGCCCGGGCTTCCGGGGCCGACCAGGGGGCTGGGGCTGCTCCGCAAACACGAGCATCACCATGCCCTGCAGGGGGTCCGGGGCATCCAGGGCCTGCACCGTGACATCCACCCGGTGGAGACCCCCCTCCGCACCGACCTGCAGTGCCTTCAGGAGCACGGGTTCCTTCTGCCCCAGGGCCCTCCGAAAGGCGGGTTCGAGCTCGCCCCGGAGGCCCTCCCGGGCCATGGCGAAGATATTCCAGTTCGCCTTGCCCATGGCGGGTTCCAGGTAGCGCCCGGTGCGCCCGCTGATGTAGAGGATGTCCCCCTCCGGCGAGGTGAGCACCGCGGGGGGCGCGAAGCGGTGCAGCAGCACCTGGTCCGCAAGGGATTGGAGGTTGACGGGCGGTTTGGGCATGACGGGCTCCGGGACGCCCCTCCGGGCAGGGGAGGGCGTGATGGGGAACGGGGCCAAGCCCAGGGGCTGGCTCTGGCGGACGGAAAGGAACAAGCGGCTCTTGCCCGGGAGGGGCGAGTAGAGGTCGCTCACGGGGCCGATGGTTTCGGCGCTCCCCAGGAAGAGAACGCCACCAGGGTTAAGGCTGTAGTGGAACAGGGAGAGCACGCGTTTCTGCAGCTCCGGCGACAGGTAGATCAGAAGGTTGCGGCACAGGAGCAGGTCCAGTCGGATGAAGGGGGGATCCTGGATCACGTTCTGGGGGGCGAACACCACCATCTCGCGGATCTCTTTGCGGATCCGGAAGCCGCCGCCCTCGGGCATCAGCCAGGTCGCCCGTCGCGATTCAGATAGTCCCGTCAGGGCACCTGGGGAAAATTGCCCCTGGCGAGCCTTCTCGATGGCGTCCCGGTCCAGGTCCGTGGCGAAGATCTGGAGGTGGAAGGCCATCGGGGGGGCGATACGCGCCAGGACCTCCCTGAAGGACATGGCCAGGGAGTAGGCCTCCTCGCCCGTGGAACACCCTGCCACCCAGGCCCGCAGGGTACCGCCCTCGGGGTGGGCGGCCAGTATGGTTGGGAGCACTTGGTCCGCCAGTTGGTCCCAGGCTTCGGGATCCCGGAAGAAACTGGTGACCCCGATCAGCAGCTCCCGGAAGAGGATGTCCAGTTCCTGGGGATTGGCCTGCAGGAAGCGCGCATAGGTCCCGAGGGTGGAGATGGCATGGATGCCCATCCGGCGCTCGATCCTGCGGTAGACGGTGCTCTTTTTGTAGAGGGAGAAGTCCTGGCCGGTCCGGTTCCGCAGGAGCCCGCAGATCGTCTCGAGTGCGCTCTGGGTGGGGTCCGATTCCAGGAGGAGGGCGTCCGGATCCACCCGCGGGGCTGGGAGGCCGGGTCGCAACTCCTTGGCCAGGATCTCCGGGGGCGCCACCCGATCCGCCAGGTTCTCGTGGATCACGGCCTCCGGCATGGACCTGAACTGGGCGGTTTCCGGGGCCTGCGCCAGCACCCTCCCACCCTGGGCCTTGATGGCCTTGGCGCCCTGAAGACCATCGGAGCCCATGCCGGACAGGATCACACCGATGGCATCCGCCTTCCGGTCCAGGGCCAGGGACCGCAGGAAGGTATCGATGGGAAGCCTGCGTCCCAGGGGCTCCGTGGGAGGCAGGAGATGAAGGCGACCTCGGAGCAAGGTGAGGTCGCAGCCCGGTGGGATCACATAGACGTGGTCAGTCTTGACCGCGCAGCCCTCCTCGACGTTCAGCACCTTCATCACCGTCGTGCGCTGGAGGAGTTCCACCAGCATGCCCGGGCGGTTCGGATCCAGATGCTGGACCACCACGCATGCGATCCCGACCCCCAACGGCAGGTTTCCCAGGAACAGCCCGAGGGCCTCCAGTCCACCCGCAGAGGCTCCGATGCCCACGATGCGCAAGGCGGCCTCTGCGGGTGCCTGGGGATGGAGGGGCGCTGGGGTGTCCTGGCCCTGGTCGGGTCGTGGCGTCATGGGCGTTCCGGGTGCAGGGTGCTTCTGGATTGTGCGCCATCGGGTCCCCGGGAAGGGCGGAAGATTACCGGTGGGTCAGGTGGAGGCACCTCAACGCCAGCGTGGGTAGCGCAGGAGGCCGAGCCCCGGGATCGCAATGCCCACCCACAGAAGCGAGCGCAGCAGCGGCAGGGGGGGCTTTGGGG
>CAZPUI010000898.1:0-874 GCA_964589695.1 uncultured Solibacteraceae bacterium
CGTCGAACCACTTCGGGGCTGATTTCCTGGAGGTTGGCCATGCGCATGGCCACATCGGCCCGCAGCGCATCCGGCAGGCTGGCGATGAGTTCGGCGGCCTGGGTCGTGTTGAGGTGGGCCAGGATGAGGGCGATGGTCTGGGGATGCTCGCTCTGGATGAACTTGGAGAGCTGCTGGGGATTGGCCCGTTCCAGGCTGGAGAACCCGGCGCTGGATTCCAGGGCCTTGGTGAGGCGATCGATGATCTTGCGGGCCGCCTCGGGCCCCACGCTCTTGATCAGCAGCTTCTTGGCGTACTCGATGCCGCCCTGGGCGATGTAGGACTTCGCCAGGGTCATGGTGTGGAACTCCTCCGTCACCTCGTCCATGATGTCCGGCGTGACGTGCTTGGTGAGGGCAATCTCCTTGGAAATGGACTGGATCTCGTCTTCTTCCAGGTATTTGAAGATACTCGCCGCCGCATCGTCCCCCAGCGCCACCATGAGGATGGCGGCCTTCTGGGTCCCCGACAGTTTGGCCATGCCCTACCTCCCGTCCTCGACGATCCAGGAACGCACCAGCTGCGCGGTGGTCTCCGGATCGGCGTAGGAGGACTCCTGGATTCGACGCTTGATGAGCTGGCGGCGCTGGGACTCTCCCGCGCTGCTGGCGCCCTCGGCATTGAGTTCGGCTTCGATCTCCGCCTCCAGGTCCGCCACGCTCTTGACTTGGGAATGCTTCCTCATGGCCATGGCATCCTCCGAATCCTCACCTTGGACCTTGATGGGAATGGGCCGGCTGATGGCCGCCGAGACCTTCCTCAGGAGGGGCATGACCACCATGAAGAAGACGATGAGGCCCAGGGCACCCCAGATCAGTCCAGGAGCCATCTGCC
>CAZPUI010000898.1:884-2345 GCA_964589695.1 uncultured Solibacteraceae bacterium
CCGTGCCAGATCCCACCACCACTGTTTGCGGGCATCGGCCTCCTCCTTCGGATTGGAGAGGGAAGCGAAGGCGATGTTCTCCACCGTGAGTTGATCTCCCCGGCTGGCCTGAACCCCCACCGCCGCCGCCACCTGATCCCGGAGCTTCTTCAGCTCCTCCGGTGTCCGGGGGTTCTGCTTGGCCACGGGATCCTTGCCGGCGGTTTCCCAGGCGGTGGCATGGTCCACCACCACCGCCAGGCTGAGGCGCTTGATGGAGCCCGGGGCCCGCTCGATGGCGCTGACGCTCTTGCTGATCTCGTAATTGGTGGTGGTTTCCTTGCGATCCTGGGTCTCGGTGCCCCCGGTCCCCCCCCCGGTCCCCGTGGCGGGAGCCACATTGCTGGGCGTGCCCGGCACCCCGCTGGAGCCATCCTTCTTGCTGACCTTCTCGTCCTTCTGGCTGACGGAGCGCTCGACCTGTCCGGCGGGATCGAACTTTTCTTCGTTGATCCGGACCTTGTCGAAGTCCAGATCCACGTGGGCGGTGGCCCTCACCTTGCCCAGTCCCACCACGGGTTCCAGCAAGTCGGTCACCCGGCGCACCAGGTGTTCCTCCTCTTCCCGCTGAAGCTTCTTCTGGGAATCCGTGGCCCCCACGAGGGGATCCCTGCCTCCCCGACTGAGGATGCGGCTGTACTGATCCACCACCACCACATGGTCGGGCTTGAGTCCCTCCACACTTGCTGCCACGAGGTTGACGATGGCCTGGGTGTTGTCCTCGGGCAGGGGACGGGTGCCCCGGAGTTTGAGAAGCACACTGGCCTTGGCATCCTCCTTCTCGGTGACAAAAGGACTGTCGTTGGAAGGGGTGATGTGCACCGTGGCGTCCGCCACCAGGGAGCTGAGGCCATCCCGCAGGGTCTTGGCCAACTGGCTTTCCATGGCGCGACGGTACATGACCTTCTGGGTGAAATCTGTGGTGGTGAGGCTGGGGCTCTCCAGCTTCTCGAAGCCGATGTTCTCGCCCTTGGGAAGGCCTTCCCCCGCGTACTTGAGCCGCAGCTCGCCCACCCGGGTCTCGGGCACCGTGATGGTCCGCTGGTCCTGGCTCAGTTCGTACTTGATGTTCTGCTTGCGCAGATCCTCCACGATGCGGTTGGCGTCCGTGGAGGGCAGGTTGCTGAAGAGCACCCCCATGCTGTCCTGGCTCGCCCAGATCCCGAACCCCACCAGGGTCAGGAGGACGCTCAGGGTGATGACCGCCACGGATCCCTTCTGGACCGTGGTCATGCCCTCGAAGGCGCGCTGGAACTGGGAAGTGAGGCTATTGTCGCCGGCCATGGTGTCCTCGGTGTGGCCGGTTGCCTAGGGGCTACATCTGCATGCGCATGACTTCGCGGTAGGCATCGATCAGCTTGGATCGCACGGCCATCATCATCTGGAAACTGACATCGGCTTTCTGGACCGCCAGAATCGCCG
>CAZPUI010000899.1:0-2344 GCA_964589695.1 uncultured Solibacteraceae bacterium
GGTCCGGGATCCAGGAGCTTCCGCGGCGGGGCCAGGACCCGCCCGTGCCCTTCCGCACGGCCCGGGATACGGTGCCGGACCGAGTCCGGGGCCTGGAACTGGGCGCGGACGATTACCTGGTGAAGCCCTTCGCCTTTTCCGAGCTGCTGGCCCGGGTGCGCACCCTGCTCCGGCGCCCGCCCCTGCGGCAACCGGAGTGCCTCACCGTGCTGGACCTGGAACTGGACCTGGCCCGGGGGGATGCACGGCGGGGCGGGCGGGCCCTGGGCCTCACCCGCCAGGAGTTCCTGCTGCTTTCCCTGTTGGTGCGCCGGAAGGGCGAGGTGCTCTCCCGCACCTACATTGCCGAACAGGTCTGGGACATGAACTTCGATGGCGAAACCAACGCGGTGGATGTGGCCATCCGCCGCCTGCGCCGGAAGGTGGATGATCCCTTCGACGCGAAACTCATCCACACCGTCCGTGGCCTGGGGTACCGCCTCGATGTGGCATGAACTCCACACCAGCCTGCGCCTGCGCCTGGCCCTGGTCTTCGTGGGGGGCAGCCTGACGGCCCTCCTGGCCGTCTCGGGCTTCCTCTACTGGGCCTTCCAGCGGGAGATCAACCTGCGCAACCGCGCCCTGCTGGAAGAAAAGGTCCAGGAGCTGGCCACCCTCGTCCGCCAGCGGCCCCAGGATCTGCCGAGCCTGGAACGCGAACTTCGAGCCGAAAGCCAGGAGGGTTCCGAATCCCGGGCCTTCCTCCGGGTGCTGAATGGAACGCGCACCCTGACCGAGACCCCCGGGATGGCGGAGCGCCTGCCCCCCACCTGGTTCACGGGACAACCCAAGACCAAGCGGAAGCACCGCCGTTTCATGCTGGCCCAGCATGGGGAGGGCTCCTTCCTGGTGCAGGGGGCCCTGGAGATCACCGAAGACGAGCGCATGATCCTCGGCTACCGGCGCCGCCTCTTTTACACCCTTCTGGGGGCCGCCCTGAGTTGCGCCGCCTTCGGGGCCTGGGCGACCCACCGGGGCCTCCTGCCCCTCCGGGCCATCGCCCAGTCCACCCGGGGCATCACGGCCCACCGCCTGAGCGAGCGTTTGGACCCCGGCAAGGTGCCCCAGGAGCTCCAGGAACTGGTGAGGGCGCTGAACGATATGCTGGACCGCCTGGACCGCGCCTTCTCGCGGCTCTCCCAGTGTTCGGCGGACCTGGCCCACGAACTGCGCACCCCCATCACCAACCTCATGGGAGAAGCCGAGGTGGCCCTCTCCCGGGATCGCAGCGCCGAGGACTACCGCCAGGTCCTGGAGTCCAGCCTGGAGGAGTACCGCAGGTTGTCCCGGCTCATCGGGCGCCTGCTCTTCCTGGCGCGGGTGGAGGATCCGAGGGCTGCCCTGGTGTCGGTACCCGTGGACGCACGCCAGCTCGTAGGGGATGTGCTGGCCTTCTTCGCGGCCCAGGCCGGGGAGGGGGGTGTGGCCCTCCAGTCGGAGGTGCACCTCGACCTGAGGGGGGACCCTGAGCTCCTTCGCCAGGCCTTGGCCAACCTGGTGGCCAATGCCCTGGAAGCCACACCGCCGGGAGGTTCGATCCAGGTCCGGGTGCTGCCTGAAGGGGATCGGGTTCGCCTGGAGGTCCAGGACACGGGACGGGGGATCCCCGCCGCCGAGCTACCCCACCTGCTGGACCGCTTCTACCGCACCCAAGGGGCCCTCCAGCGCAAGGCGCCCGGCACGGGCCTGGGCCTGGCCATTGTCCATTCCATCGCCCACCTCCATGGGGGGAACCTCACCCTCGCCAGCCAGCCCGGCGTCGGCACCACCGCCACGCTATGGCTCTGATCCCGGCGCAGCATCCGGCCGGGACCCAAAGAGCGGGTTAAACACGGAGATGC
Source organism: uncultured Solibacteraceae bacterium (assembly GCA_964589695.1). Classification (GTDB taxonomy): domain Bacteria; phylum Acidobacteriota; class Holophagae; order Holophagales; family Holophagaceae; genus CAZPUI01. The sequence goes on from CAZPUI010000899.1 coordinate 1,881, forward strand.
CACGCACTGCGTGGCCTTCGTGTTTATTTCATTCAAGAGGCACATGTTGCCAAGGCATTGCACTCCAATTCTGTGCGCGAAAGCAAGAAGTTGAAGGTTAGGAGTCCAGAGGGCGCAGTAGGGCCGGAGCAGTGCGGAGAACCCCACCAACACCCTTCCCTGGGGCCTCACGGCGGTCCGCTGTGTACTTCCGCGCTTCGGCGCTGGTACCTTGGCCGTTCCAGCCATCCAAGCCTGGTCACCCGTTCGGGTCTGTACCCTCGGCCCGGTCCTTTAAATGAATAGCATTGGCCTTAGCCGATCAGGTCCAGCACACTCCCGAAGGCCGAAGCCTGGGCAGCCTGGATGATCTTGGAAAGGTTCTCGGGGCTGTTGGGATCCGTGGCCAGGGCCTGGGCTCGAATGGCCTCGGTCACCCGGGCATCGAAGCCCCCCTGGGGATTCCCGTAGGCGGCGAGGGCCCG
>CAZPUI010000900.1:0-2343 GCA_964589695.1 uncultured Solibacteraceae bacterium
GCCCCAGCCGGCGCGGAAGGCGTGCATGGGAACTCCGAATCAAGGGTGGGGTCAGATGCGCGATGCGGCCCCAGGGGGCGCACCAGAGACTACCCGGCGGATCTAGATCCGGAGGCGGTGCAATTGGGCGAGGCGGGTGGAAAGATCCCGGGGCGGTGCCCGGTCCTCCACCGTTGGAAGGGCGTGGGGCTCCGTGATCCCAGGCACCGCCTGGCCCTGGGGCCAGGGGTGGGCTTCACAAACCCTGCGCCCCCCCGCCTTCTGCCGGGCCGGCGCCACCGCCACACCCAAAAGGCCCGTGGGCACACTGCAGCCGGGCCGGGGGGCGGGCCGGGAGGGAGGGCAACCACAATCGCAGGGGTCCACCGGAACCTCGATCCCGCAGCAGCAGGCCTGGGCCTCGTGCGCACCCAGGCCCACCGTCCCGAACAGAACGGTCAGGGCGAGGACAAGGAACCAGAGCCGCCGCATGGGTGACTAGGATACTCGGATTTTGTGGGAATCCAGAGGGTCCTTGGAGGCCGCCCCAAGGCGAGACCTCCACATGGGATTGGACCCGTCTACCTCGAAGACCCCGACTTTGGCGCAGGTGCGACGTCGGCCAAGGGCCCGACGCCGGGCTTCGGGTTGCCCAGGGTCTTGACATCCCAGCGACCGGCGTCGGAGGCACCGTACTGTCCGTAGGGCAGGGTCATGGTGGACTCGAAGGTGAGCACCTCGCCGCTGGTTCGGGTGAGGGCAATGGGGGCGGGTGTGTCCCCGGGGCTGAGGTTCACCACACTGGAGTCGCCACGGCCCTAGGCGTCCACGGACCGCAGGTCCCACCCTCCGGTGGTGGACTTGCGGGCGAAGAGCACGCGGCTGCTGGACCACATCACATCAACCGGGTGTACATGAGCCGATCCTTGATGACACTGAAAGGGAATTCGTCTTCAGGATGGCTGGTGAGGACCACTTTCCCCATGCCATCGTCGTAGACGATCCAGAGGTCCCAGGTCTTGCCCAAGGCCTGAAGTTCTTATATCAGGGCTGCCTTGGGCCGCGGCGAGGAGGTTCCCTGGGCCACTCCCATGGAACCTCCCACCAGGAGACAAAGCAGTGCGCGTGGCGTAGTGGAAGTACCCAGCCGGGGTGGAAGCCGAGCGACTCGATGAATGAATGGATTCGGGGAGCGATAGGATTTTTTATACTCCCCACCGAGGAACACAACGCTTCCTAGCACCCTTCGCGGGCGCCCTACTTCCTCCACCCATCCTTCGGCCCCAGCTTGGACACCCAGGGCATGGGCTGCCCCCAGAACTGCGCCTTCGCGGCCACCACGGTGGCGGGCGCGGTGTCCTTGAGGTCCTCGACGTCCTTGAACCCCGTGCCATGCAGCACCTGGCTGCGCCGCTCGAGTTCGGCGATGTAGGCCTCGGTGTAGAAGTCCGGGATGAGCGCGCTGGCGCGCTCCTGCTCCAGGGGACCCAGGTAGAGGTAGGCATCGAAGGCGCTGCCGTAGGTCCCCTGGTAGGCCCGCAGGTCCACGGCGCAGTCCAGGGGCTCCTTTCCGAAGGGGGAATCCTTCAGGCGCAGCGCCAGGGGACGGTCCCCGACCTTGGCAAAGGCGGCGTCGAAGAGTCCACCCCGGATGCGCCCGTGGACCTCACCACTGTTGGACATGATGGGGGCGTGCTGGACGACGGTGAAGAGCTGGCTGCCCAGCTTCTGCCGCAGGAGCTCCCCGGCACTCTGGAACCGGTTGGTCGGGCTTCCCTTCATCACCAGCCCCGAGGGCAGGTGCAGGTAGCCCACCTGGAAGATGGCGTTGCGGGGATCCTTGGAGGTCGCCAGATCCTCCAGGAGGGTCTTGGCCATGAGCTCATCCCGTTCGACGTACAGGGCCTTCGTGTCCTCCTTGTTGCGCACCGCCTTCCAGTCCCAGGCCTGGTCCACCAGGCGGACCCGCACCCGCTTGGCCTCGGGAAGGGCATGGTTCACCTTCCAGAGGGCCGCCAGGAAATCCACCGTGTCCTGGGAGGGGTAGCCACTGAGATGCCAGTCCCGCAGGATGTCCACCACGGGCGATGGGTCCAGGGTCGCGCTGGCCATGAAGCGATCCATCAGGGCCTGGCCATGCCGTGGCATTTCCATGTACACGGTGCCCACGCGGTCCGCAAACCGCGGATCTTCAACGATGCGGGTGTACAAGCGCCAGGACCAAGGGCGGTGGTGGATCTCCCCCAGGCCCGTGAGTTTGTGGCCCTTCATGGCCTCCAGGAGCAGCTCCTTGGGATCCTGGGCGGCCTTCTCCAGGTGCTTCACCAGCGTGGCGAGATGGGCCTCGGGATTCGCCACCGGCGC
>CAZPUI010000901.1:0-2331 GCA_964589695.1 uncultured Solibacteraceae bacterium
ACCAGGACCCAGCGCATCATCTGGCGGATGATCACCTCGATGTGCTTGTCGTTGATGGTCACGCCCTGGGCCCGGTAGACCTCCTGGACCTCGTTGACGAGGAAGGCCTGGAGGGCCTTTTCACCTTGGACCTTGAGAAGGTCGTGGGGTGATACGGCGCCTTCAGTGAGCTTCTCTCCTGCCCTAATCTCATCGCCATCCTGGACCTGGATGTGCTTGCCTCGAGGGATGAGGTACTCGCCCTTGTCGCCGGTCTCGGCATTTTCCACGATGACCTTCTGCTGGCCGCGCACGCGGTTGGCGTACTTCACATTGCCATCCACCTCGCTGATGATCGCAGGGTCTTTGGGACGACGGGCCTCGAACAGCTCCGTCACTCGGGGCAGACCACCGGTGATATCGCTGGTCTTGGCCTGCTGACGGGGGGTCTTGGCCAACACATCGCCAGGAAGCAGTTCCTGTCCGTCCTCAACTTCCACATAGGCGCCCGTGGGAATGTTGTAGCGCTGCAGCACTTTGTGGTTGTCGCCCTTCACATTGATGTGCGGGTGGAGCTTGTCATCGGTGGGATCAATGACCCGCTTCCGGAAACGGCCTGTAATTTGATCCTTCTCTTCCTGATAGCTGAGGTTGAGCTCGAATTCCTTGAAATCAGCAACGCCCTGTTTCTCGTTGATCAAGTAGTCGTTGTAGGGATCCCATTCCGCCAGGGTGGTCTTGGGCTCCACTTCCTGGCCGTCCTTCACACGGATCACAGCACCTGGCGCAACCTTGTATCGTTCACGCTCATTGCCGTCCTGATCAACCACCAGGATATGGCCGGAACGGCTGAGGGCCACGGTCTCGGTTTCCGGGTTTTCGGAACCACGGTCCACCTGACGCTCGACGGTGCGGAGGCCATCCAGCTTGACATGCCCGCGGATCTGAGCGTCGTGGGTGCTCTTTTCGGAGGCGCGACTGGCCGCGCCACCGACGTGGAAGGTTCGCATGGTCAGCTGCGTACCAGGTTCTCCGATGGACTGGGCGGCAATGACACCCGTGGCCTCACCGAGATCCACCAGGCGGCCCGTGGAAAGGTTGAGACCGTAGCAATTGGCACAAACCCCCCGGCGGGCCTCACAGGTGAGGACCGAACGAATCTTGACGCTTGGAATGCCGCTGGTCTCGATCTTGAAAGCCAAGTCCTCGCTGATGAGTTCGCCAGCTTTAACCAGGGCCTCCTTGGAATAGGGGTCCACGATCTCTTCCAGGGCCACACGGCCCATGATGCGGTCGCGGAGCCTTGAGCGAATGGTCCCATCGCTGTTGACGATGGCGGCCACCTCGATGCCTCCAGGCGTCCCACAGTCATCCTCATTCACGATGACATCCTGGGCCACGTCCACCAGCTTGCGGGTGAGGTAGCCGGAGTCGGCCGTCTTGAGGGCGGTGTCGGCCAGGCCCTTGCGAGCGCCGTGGGTGGAGTTGAAGTACTGAAGAACCGAAAGGCCTTCCTTGAAGTTCGCGGTGATGGGGGACTCGATGATATCGCCGGAGGGCTTGGCCATGAGACCGCGCATGCCCGCCACCTGGCGGATCTGGGTCTTGGATCCACGGGCGCCGGAGTCGGCCATGATGTACATCGAATTCAGGAAGCGGTCGCCCTCGTTTCGGCGTTCCAGTTCTTTCATCATGTCCCCGGCCACCTTCTCGGAAACCTTGCCCCACACGTCCAGGATACGGTTCGTGCGGGTGGGGTGATCGAGCTTGCCCTCGTGGTACTCGTGCTCGATGGCACGAACCAGATCGAAACCTTCCTTCAGCAGTTTGGCCTTGGTGTTGGGCACCACCAGATCATCGATGCCCACGGACACACCCGCCTTCATGGCCCAGAGGAAACCAATATCCTTCATGGCATCCAGCATCTGGATGGTGATTTCAGGGCTGCTGGAGGTGTGGTAAATGGGCTGCCCAAGCTCGTTCTGCCCCACGGGCTCGAGTTGGGCCTTGCCGGGCTCTCGGCCACCCAGCTTGTAGCAGCGGTTCACCAGGGACAGCAGGCCGTCCTTTTTAAGAAGCCCGTTCACGAAGGGAATGGCCTCGGGCAAAGAACGATTGAAGATCACCCGCCCCACGGTGGTGGTGATGAGGGCGTGCTTCACCACCGATGCGGGGCACTCGAAGACCTCCTGCTCGCTGTGCAGCTTGGGGTCCTTGCGATGCCAGGCCTCGGTGTCCACGATCCCGCCGGCGTACCGGCACTGGATGAGGGCGTGGGTGCACACCACCTGGGCCTCGTGGGCCGCGATAACGTGTTCCAGGCGGGGGCATATCCGGCCCGCGCCCGCCCGC
>CAZPUI010000902.1:0-2329 GCA_964589695.1 uncultured Solibacteraceae bacterium
GCGACGATCTGTTCACGGGCCCGCGCCGGGAACCCGGGGGCGTGGTTCCCCCGCCGTCGACGGAGTCCACGAGGGTCGCGGGCGAGGACCCCGACCGTCCCCGGACCCGCCGCGGGGTGGTGGCGCTGCTCGCGCTGCTGGCCCTCATTGCGGTGGCGTCGATCATCGCGCTGTGGACGGCGGACCCGGCGGACCAGTCGGCCACCACGCCGTCCGGCCCCGGCGCGTCGAGCCCCGCGGCGCAGTCGCAGTCGCCGTCGCAGAGCGCTGCGGGGGGGCCGACGATCGTCGGCGTGCGGGACTTCGATCCCGAACTCGTCCTGGTGGGGCTTTCGGGCAGTGCCTTGACCGCCGCAGGGGAGGCCCTTGGCCTTGAGGTGGCCCACGAAGGCTTTGGGGACCGGGCCTACGAGGCCGATGGGACCCTCTCCCCCCGCCGCTTGCCTGGGGCCGTGCTGGATCGCGAGGAGGACGTGGTGGCCCGGGTGGTGCGCATGCTCCGTCTGGGAAGGGTGCGGGCCCGCACAGGAGAGGATATTCCGTTGCGGGTGGACACCCTCTGCCTCCATGGAGATGGCGCCCACGCCCTGGACTTCGCCCGGGAACTCCGGGCTGCCCTGGGGGTGGAGAACGTCGCCATCCGGGCCATGGGGAGGCGGGCATGAACCTTTGGCCCTTGCTGGGGGGGCCGTTGGTGGTGGAGGGTTGGCCCTTGGCGCTGGGCCGGGGGGTTGGGGTGTCCTTGGCGGGCATCCCGGCGTGCTTGGGGCCGGGGGGCTGGGGGGTCCGAATCCTGGCACTCTGCGGGGAGGCCTTTATCAAGAACCGCTTCCTCATGCTCTTTGTCCTGACCCTGCCCGTCATCGGGCTCCTGGAAAGGCGGGGCCTGCGGGAATTCGCACAGGGGGCCGTGCAGCGCCTGCGTTCCCCTTCTCCGGGCCGACTGCTCATGGTCTATCAGTTCCTTCGCCAGGCCACCTCCGCCCTGGGGCTCACGAGCCTTGGGGGACACCCCCAGACCGTGCGGCCCCTCGTGGCGCCCATGGCCGAGGCTGCGGGGGAAAAGGTGGCGGGGACCCTCGATACCGAGGGGCGCCAGCGACTCCATGCCATGGCTGCGGCCACGGACAATGTGGCCCTCTTCTTCGGCGAGGACCTGTTCCTGGCCTTCGGGGCCGTCCTGCTCATCCAGGGGGTGTTGAAGGACCATGGCATCCTCCGGGAACCCCTGCACATCGCCTTGTGGGGGCTCCCCACGGCCTTCTGCGCCTTTGGCCTCCATGCCTGGCGATTGCACCGTTTGGACATTCGCCTGAAGGGGCTGAAGGGGGAACGGCCATGATCGGAATGACCCCCATCTATGCGCTCATCGGGCTCTTCCTGGTCCTGGTGGGGCTCCACAATCTCCGGGATGGCTCCAATCCCCGACGAGGGGTGACCGTCGTGTTCTGGACGCTCCTGGGGCTCCTCTTTCTGGGGGGGGACCGCATCCCACAGGTGTGGGTTGGAGGGATTGTGGTGCTGCTGGCGGTGCTCGCAGGAACGGGCGATGTGGTGGGAGGCAAGCCCACGGGTCCCGACCCCGCCTCGCGAAAGCTGTCGGCGGAGCGCCTGGGGGGCCGCCTCTTGTGGCCAGCCCTGGCGATCCCCCTGCTCACGGTGGCGGGCACAGCCGGTCTGAAACTCCTGCGCTGGCAGGGAAAGCCCCTTGTGGAGCCCACCCAGGCCACCCTGGTCGCCCTGGCCTTGGCGTGTGTGGCTTCCCTGCTCATTGCCCTGGCGCTGACCCGGGAAGGCCCCCAGGTGGCCCTTGGCGAAGGGCGTCGCCTCATGGATGCCGTGGGCTGGGCCGCCCTGCTTCCCCTCCTGCTGGCGGTGTTGGGGGCGGTCTTCACGGCCTCCGGAGTGGGGCAGTCGCTGGCCCACGTGTTGCAAAAGGGGTTGCCCGTGGATCTGCGTTGGGTGGCCCTGGTGACCTACGCCCTGGGCATGTCGCTGCTCACCATGATCATGGGCAACGCCTTCGCGGCCTTCCCCGTGATGATGGGCGGACTGGGCATCCCCGTCCTGGTGAAACTCCATGGGGCCAACCCTGCAGCCCTCGCGGCCCTCGGCATGCTGTCGGGCTATTGCGGCACGCTGCTCACGCCCATGGCCGCCAACTTCAACCTCGTGCCCGCCGCCCTGCTGGAGCTGAAGGATCCCCATGGCGTCATCAAGGCCCAGGCCCCCACGGCCCTGCTGGTGTGGGTGGCGAACCTTGTCGTCATGGCGCTGGTGGTGTTCTAGCTTGGGTGGGGTCCGGTTTTCGTGGTTGCAACATGGCCTG
>CAZPUI010000903.1:0-2328 GCA_964589695.1 uncultured Solibacteraceae bacterium
GGCCCCCAGCCCCCTCCTGGCCTTCGGGGCCATCTGCATCGACCTGGAAGGGCATGCCGTGACCCGGGCGGGGGAAAAGGTCCACCTCACCCCCAATGAATTCAAGCTCCTGGTGACCCTGGTGCGCCACCCGGGCAAGGTGCTCACCCACAACCAGCTGCTGAAGTCGGTGTGGGGCACGGCCCATGCCCAGCAGGTCCACTACCTGCGGGTGTACATGAACCAGTTGCGCCACAAGCTGGAAGAGGATCCCACCCGGCCCCGGCATCTGCAGACTGAGCTGGGGGTGGGCTACCGGTTCGTGGAGTGAGTTTTAGGTGGGGCTGGAATCGAAGGTCACCGGTGCCTTGGCCCGGGTGTCCACGTGGAGCTGGAAGAGGTCCGGTCGGGCGTAGTGGCCCACCACGTCCAGGTCGAACTTGCCCATGGGGATGAGGTCAAGGTCCAGGTCGGCGGTCACCAGGGCCGGGCCCTCCCAGTGGGGTCCGGCGAGGACCTGCCCCCGGGGGTCGACGATGCAGCTGCCACCGCCGATGAGCACGGTGTCAGACGTGGTGTCAGGGCTTGGCCCGGACGCCACGTGGGGGAACCAGAGGGGGGACGCAGAGCGTCCGGAGGTCGCGGGCGGTCCCCCCTTGCAGATGTCAGGCTGGTGGCCCTGGACGGGGTCGTAGTCGCTGGGGTAGTCGCTCCTCCGGGCGTACTGGCAGGCGGAGAGCACGAAACAGCGGCCTTCCATGGCGATGTGGCGCATGGAGGGAAGCCAGGTCTCCCGGGCATCCACCGTGGGGGCGCAGTAGAGCTGGATGCCCTGGGCATACATGGCGGTGCGCAGCAGGGGCATGAGGTTCTCCCAGCAGATCACGGCGCCCAGCCGCCCGATGGGCGTGTCCAGCACCGGCAGCGTGGAACCATCCCCGCAGCCCCAGATGAGGCGCTCCATGGCCGTGGGCATGACCTTGCGGTGCTTCCCCAGGAGCCGCCCCTCGGGTCCGAAGAAGAGCACCGTGCAGTAGAGGGTGCCGCCCTCCCGTTCCACGGCGCCCATGACCAGGTGCAGGTCCAGACGTGCGGCGGCTTCCGCCAGGATCGTGGTCTCGGGTCCCGGGACCTCCAGGGCACCGGCCCAGTACCGCTGGAAGAGGCGGCGGCCCTCGTCGCTGCGGGAGCCCACCCGGGCCCCGAAGTCCACCCCCTTGGGGTAGCCCCCCAGGAAGGCTTCTGGGAAGACCACCAGCTGCGCCCCCTGGGCCGCGGCCCCTTCGAGGAGGGCCAGGGCCTTCTCCAGGCTGGCCCCCAGGTCGAAGGCCACGGGGGCGTCCTGGATCACGGTGGCGCGGATCTTCATGACATGGCTCCTAGTCCCAAGGCCCAAGTATCGGTCGAAGGTGCTGATAATAAAGGGACTTCATGAATTTTCAATCGGAATGCAAATCCATGCAGGCACGCTTCGGGGACGCACCCATGTGGGTGGGGCTACCATGGAACCATCATTCACTTTTCTGGAGGTGCCCATGCCCGAGGCTGTGTTCCCTGGCATTCTGTTTGGCTTCATCGCCTGGTTCCTGGTGCGCTGTCTGGCCACGGGGATCTACACGGTGAACCAGAACGAGCGGGCGGTGAAGACCTCCTTCGGGCGCGCCCAGCGTGTGGGGGACGCCACGACCCTGGAGGACCCCATCGCCCAGTCCCTGAATGCGGACGAAAAGCAGCGGTACATCTACCCCCAGGTGCGGGTCATCCCGCCGGGGGGGCCCTACTTCAAGTGGCCCTGGGAAAAGGTCTACAAGGTCTCCATCGCCACGGAGACCGTGAGCATGGCCATGGACCCCACGAACCCCAGCGCCAACAGCGGGGGGCGGGTCCTGGAGGCGGTCACCAAGGACCAGCTCAACACCGGGCTGGCGGGGCAGATCCGCTTCAAGGTGAGCGAGCGCAACCTCTATGGCTACCTCTTCGGCGTCAAGAACCCCATCGCCCACATCATGGGCTACTTCGTATCCGTGCTCCGGGAGCGCATTGCCAATTTCGAGGCCCCGAACACCGCCGACGGGACCCCGGCCGTCCAGACGGGCATCTCCATCAATGACCTGCGCAAGAACCTGCGGGACCTCAACGAGCACATGGACCGGGAGTGCCGTTCCTCCGAGGCCCGGTACGGAATGCAGCTGGACGCCTCCCTCATCACCAGCATCGATCCCCCCGCGGAGGTGGAATCGGCCCTGGCGGCCATCAACACGGCCCACAACCAGGTGAGTTCGGGCATCAGCCTGGCCCAAGCCTCCGCCGACCAGAAGATCGTGCAGTCCCGCCGAGCCGTGGAGATCG
>CAZPUI010000904.1:0-2325 GCA_964589695.1 uncultured Solibacteraceae bacterium
CGGCACCGTCTGGGCGCCCAGGGGGGCTGCGGCCACCAGGGCCAGCATCAACCAGGGGGCCTGCAGCCTGCGGTCCATCACGGTTCCTCCCAGGCCAGCATAGCCCTGGAAAGCGCCCGGGGTCACCGGTTTCCCCGCCGTCCGGCGTCACAATGGGGCGTGACGGAAGGGGTTCCCGCTTCATCCCATGGCCAGGAGGATCCCATGGACTTTGCGCTTCTCGGTGGCAGCCTGCGGCCGGGCTCATTGAACCGCCGTTTCCTGGGACCCCTGGCCGGGGTCCTGGAGGGGGAAGGCCACGGCACCACAAGCTTCGCCGGAGAGGATCTGCGCCTGCCCCTGTACGAGGACGGCCTGGAGATTCCTGAACCCGTGGCCCGCATGGCCGAGGCCCTGCGGAACTGCCAGGGCCTGATCATCGTCAGTCCCGAGTACAACGCCGGCATTCCCGGCCACCTGAAGAACGCCGTGGACTGGCTCTCCACCCAGAAGCCCAGCCCCTGGACGGACCTGCCGGTGCTGCTGGCCGCCTGCTCCCCCGGTGCCCTGGGCGGAGCCCGAGGCCTCCTGATGTGGCGGGCCACCCTGGCCAACATGGGCGCCCTGACCCTGCCCCAGGCCCTCACCATCCCCCTGGCGGACCAGCACCTGGACGCCAGCGGCTGTCCAATTGAAGCCCGCACCAAAACCGCCGTGGGCCAGGGGCTGAAGGCGTTTGTGGAACTGGCGGGGAAGCTCCACCAGTAGAAGGGCACTCAGCGGTAGACTTCCCGCCGGTTCCCAATGCGCACAACCAGCACCCGTACGACGTCGTCCTCGATTGCACAGATGATCCGGTAGTCCCCAATCCGGTATTTCCAGAAATCCCCCAGTTCCGCCCCCTTCAGGGCCTCTCCGATGGAGCGCGGATCCTCCAGACAGGCCACCCGCACCTCCAGAAACTTCCGGATCCGCCTGCACACTTGGGGATCCAGCCTGCGAATGTCCTTACGGACCGAAGCCAGATATTCGATGGTCCACTTCTTCACTGAAACAGTCCCTCAGTGATCCAATCCGTTCCAGAAATCATCCGAACTTAGGCTTTGATCCTTCCCGCGCTTCAGCTCCTCCATCCGTTTCCCGGCGAGATAGGCATCCTCCATGTCATCCAGGTATTCCAGGATGGCCTCCCGGGCGTAGAAGGTCTTCGTGCGGCCTGTGGCCTCCGCCAAGGCTTCCAGGCGGCGTTCAATGTCTTCGGGAAGTCGGATGGCCAACATGGGGAACTCCTTGCTATACAAGTATAGCGGCCTCACAATCCCATGCCAGCCTTCAGGCCGTCTATTCATCCGCATCCGTTGCAGTCATTTCAACCACAAGGGCTTTCAGCCCCTTTCTCCCCTGCCCCACCCCCCTCAGAGCCTCTGGGTCCCGGGCATGGATCCAAGTTTCTGGTCAAAGGTGGCCAGGGGGCCGCTGTGCTTGTCCTTCACCCCCTGCAGGATCAGGCAGTCGGCAAAGCCCACGCCCTTCGCCCCCTCCCGCTTGAACAGATCAATGGCGCTGTGGCAGGTATCCTCCAGCCGGAAGGAGCCGCAGTTGGCGGTGATGTACAGGGCCGTGTGAATGTCCTCGAAGCGCCAGCGGTAGGCCCGTTCCAGCACCCAGGCAACTTCCGCCAGGACCACCGGGGCCACATAGATCCCCTGCCCTCCCTGGGCCACCACAAAAGCCTGGGCGGCGGCGGTCTGCTGAGGGTGGTCCCGGGTGATGATCCGCACCAGGACATTGGTGTCAATCGAGGCCATAGGGCCCTCCCCGCCGGGCCTCGGCCACGGCGTCTTCCATCACTTCCAGGGGAACGGGCTGGGGGGGCGGCGGTGGCAGGAGCACGGCAAAATCATCCAGGGAGAACCGCACGGGCTTCAGCACCAGCACCCCATCCACCTCGTCCCAGGACAGCTCGGCCCCGGGCCCCAGTCCATACCGGCGCCGCACCAGCGCAGGAACGCTGATCTGACCCTGCCCCGTCATGCGCGAATGCCCCAGGTTCATGGAATCACCCCATTACCCAAAGGTAAGCACCCGCCAGACCCCAGGCAAGACCTCAAACCTTCCAGCGCCTTGATGCGAAAGGGGATTTGCCAAATCCTCCAGCAACCCAAGGCTCGAAGGAATTGGGATCATGTTCGAGATTCCCTTTCGGAACAAGCGGTGGGTGGATGGGCTATGGATTGGGGCGGCGCTGGTGGGGTGCAGCGTGGTCCTGACCCGCCCGGTTGCGCAGGGCACCCCAGGGTTGGTCATCCCTGGGATCATCCTTCTCCTGCTTCTCCTCCGATGGGT
>CAZPUI010000905.1:0-2319 GCA_964589695.1 uncultured Solibacteraceae bacterium
GGGGCGCCTGGAGGTCCGCCAGGTCCTGACCTGGAGGGCCTGGCTCGGGTTGGCCGTGATCCTGGGCCTGCTGGTGGGGTCCACCTTCGCCAAGGCCGTGGGGATTTTCACCGAGGGCAGCCGAGCGGTGCTGACCAGCCCTGACCTCGCCCAGGGCATGAACCCCTTCGATGGCATTCTGGGGCCCACCTTTGGTTCGGCCTACCTCGTGGCCACCTTGCTCCTCCCCTTTGTCGCCATCCGCCAGATCGGGGCGGACCGGGACTCTGGCGCCTTGAAGCTCCTGCTGGGGCTGGGCTGCACCCCCCTCCAGGTGGTGGTCAGGAAGTTCGTCGTGTTGGTCGTGGCGTGGGCCCTGTTCCTCCTGGTGCCCGTGAGCGCCGCGCTGCTCTGGTCGAGGGCCGGTGGTCATCTCGTCGGCCCTGAACTTGGGGGACTGGTGCTGGGCCACCTGCTTTACGGCACCGTGGTGATCGCCTTGTCCTTGCTGGCGGGCAGCCTGGGGCGCGGCTCATCCACAGCCTCCCTCCTGGTGCTGGGAGCGACCCTGGGATCCTGGGTCATCGACTTCGAGGGGGCCGCTGGAGAGGGCTGGGTTTCAAGGCTTTCAGCCCTTTCCCTCACCCAGGCCCTTCGCCCGCTGGAGCGGGGCCTGCTGTCGCCTGGACATGTCGCAGCCTGGACCGCCTTCGCCTTGCTGGCGCTTGGGTTCGCCGCCCTGTGGGTGCATCCCGGGCGCCCCCTCCTGACCAAGGCCCTCCCGTCGGTCAGCGGAGCCGTGGCAGCCCTGTTGATCCTCCTGGCGTTCCCTCGCCTACAGACTTCCTGGGACCTCACCGAGGACCGCCGCCACTCGTTCCCCCTGGGCGTGGAGAACGCCTTGGTCCGGATCCCCGAGCGCCTGGACATCGAGGTCCGCCTCAGTGTCGAGGACCCCCGATGGATGGATCTGGATCGCAGCATCCTTCGCAAGCTACAGCGGGTGGTGCCCCATGTGCATGTGCTCCGCACCGGCGATGTGGGCACCTTCGGTCGCTTTGGTCAGGGGGGCGACGACCACTACGGCGAAGTGCGCTACCGCTACCAGGGCCGGGAGGACCTCAGCCGCTCGACCAGTGCTGGGGAGGTCCTGCCCCTCATCTGGAAGCTGACCGGCATCCACCCCGTCATCGAGGAATCCGATGTCCTGTATCCCGGTTACCCGACGGTGTTGAATAGCCCGCCGGGCATGTTCTGGTTCCGGTTGATCTTGCCCCTCCTGCTCGCCGCCCTCTGGCTTCGCCAGCACCTGACCCGTCCCAAGCACACCTGAGGAGAAGCCATGCTCCGGTCTCTGTTCGCCTCCTTTGCCCTCGTCGTTCTGCCCGTCGCCGCGCAGACGACCTCGAAGACCGCGGACTTCAGCTTCGAGACGATCGGGGCGGAGCCCAAGGCCATGATCCCCATGGTGGGGAACTGGATCATTACCCAGGACAACGGCCGCAAGGTGCTGAAGGTCGATGGCACCCGGTGGCAGGAGGGCCAAAGCGGCGCCAACCTCGCCGACAAGGCCCGGGCCGTCTACGGCGAACGATACGCGGAGTTTCTGGACAGCGTGAAAGCCTTCGCCTACTTCCCCTACGTGGTGGCCAAGGAGGTCGGCGACTTCCGCGAGGGCGAGATCACCATGCGCTTCAAGGCCCTGGCCGGGCGGGTGGATCAGGCCGGCGGCATCCTCTTCGATCTGAAGCCCAACGGGGACTACCTTGCCATGCGGGCCAACGCCCTGGAGAACAACCTCGTCCTATGGCGCGTGGTGAAGGGCAAGCGCAGCTCGGTGAAGTGGGTCAGGAACACCCCGACGCCCACTGGCCAGTGGCACGACCTGAAACTTGTGGTTCGGGGTCGAAACCTGGAGGGCTACCTGGATGGCAAGCGGGTCCTGGAACATACCCTCGACCAGCCAGTCAGCGGGCATGTGGGCATCTGGACCAAGGCCGACAGTGTGTGCCTCTTCGATGCGTTCACGGTGAACGCGACGACCAAGTAATTTCTGCCGCCGCGCAAGCTGCGCCAAAACGAAAGCCATTGCTCCATCCCCATGGACAGCACCTGATGGACTTGGTTGTGGCAGAGGTGATGTGCCGTCCCTGCAAATAGGGGTGGACCTGCAGGACGGGGGGCGCGACCTCTCCGCCCGCGCTGTTTCAGCAGTCCCACTGTCGCGCGTTTCCGTCCAGGCCATTCCAATGCAAAAAGGCCCCCAGGCGGGGACCTTTTTGCATTGGGGCGGCTGAGGGGACTCGAACCCCCGACACCTGGAATCACAATCCAGTACTC
>CAZPUI010000906.1:0-2315 GCA_964589695.1 uncultured Solibacteraceae bacterium
GCAATCCGCGAAGGGAATGAAGGATGACTTCAGGAAGCTCCCCAGGGTGGCGTTGTGCTGGCTCCACACCTGGAGGCCAAAGGACACCGACACCACGATGGCCAGATTCAGATTCGTGAAGAAGGGAATGCGCCAGACAGGAAGGGTCTCGCTGCGTGCCCCAAAGGCCCGCAGCAGTTCCGCGAACACCAGGACCGCGAAGGCATAGGTCCGGGCGACCTCCAGGGGCTCGGTCCTCAGAACGGCCAGGAACACGGCACAGGACACCCCCCCCGTCAGGGCGCCCGTCAGGAGCATGGTGGGAAGGAATCCGCGGTCCGTGATGCGCGCCTCCAGCCCCCTGGGCTGGCGCTTCAGCCCATCCGCATCGAAGGGGTCCGTGGCCAGGCAGGGCGCGGGGAGCCCATCGGTCACGGGATTGATCCACAGCAGGTGGATGGGCAGCAGCGGGTTGGGTTGGCCCATGAGCACACAGAGGGTCATGAGCAGGAGTTCACCGACATTGCCTGCCAACAGATACTGCAGGGTCTTGCGGATGTTGTCGTAGATGCCGCGGCCTTCCTCCACTGCGGCCACGATGGACGCGAAGTTGTCATCAGTGATGACCATGTCCGAGGCCTGCTTGGTGACCTCCGTGCCGGACTTGCCCATGGCAATGCCGATGTCCGCCCCCTTGATGGCAGGCGCATCGTTGACCCCATCGCCGGTCATGGCCACCACGGCCTTGGCCGCCTGCCAGGCCCGGACGATGCGGAGCTTGTGCTCCGCCGTCACACGGGCGTACACCGCCAGGGAGGCGAGTCGCGTCCGGAACTCCGCTTCCGGCAGCTTGTCCAGTTCGATTCCCGTGATCGCAGCGTCCTCGGGGCCGAACAGACCGAGTTCCCGAGCGATGGCCGCGGCTGTCCGGGGGTGGTCCCCTGTGATCATCACCACCCGGATACCCGCGGTCCGGCACTGGGCAAGGGCGTCCTTGGCCTGGGGTCGGGGGGGATCATGCAAGCCGGACAGGCCCACGAAGGTCAGGGCCTGTTCGACATCCGCGGGGTTGAGGCCATCGGGCACCAGGGTGTCCAGGTCGCGGAAGGCGGAGCCGAGGACCCGCAACGCCTGCTCCGCCATGGCACCGTTCTGCGCCATGATGGCGATCCTGTCCTCCGCCGTCATGGGGCGAGCGCCCGTGACCCCCAGCAGGTGGGTGCACAGCGGCAACAGCACATCGGGCGCACCATTGATGAGTGCCCGGAGCCCGCCATCCGGCCTCCTGCAGAGGACGGTGCTGCGCTTGCGGTCGGAATCGAAGGGGAATTCGTGCACCCGGGGCCAATCCTTGGCGAGCTGGATCAGGTCCCCCCCCGCTTTGACGCCGGCCACCCGCAGGGCCCCTTCCGTGGGATCGCCCACCGTCTTCCAGGCGCCATGCTCCTGGACCACCTGGGCGTTGTTGCAGCCGATGAGGATGGCGGCCAAGGCGAGCAGGGGCGCCGCATGCTGAGGTTCCAGCGGCTTGCCATCGTGTTGGATGTCACCTTCAGGCCCATAACCCTCGCCGGTCACCTTGAACTCGAACCCC
Organism: uncultured Solibacteraceae bacterium; assembly: GCA_964589695.1. Classification (GTDB taxonomy): domain Bacteria; phylum Acidobacteriota; class Holophagae; order Holophagales; family Holophagaceae; genus CAZPUI01. The sequence goes on from CAZPUI010000906.1 coordinate 1,574, forward strand.
GCAACGGCCAGGGCCCGCACCGTCATCTCACCCACCGTCAAGGTGCCCGTCTTGTCGGTGCAGATGACGGTGGTGGCACCCAGGATCTCCACGGCGGGAAGCCTTCGCACGAGCGTGCGTCGCCGCGCCATGCGCACCACGCCCAGGGCCAAGGCGACCGTGACCATGGCGGGCAGTCCTTCCGGCACCGCGGCCACCGCCAGGCTGATGGCGCCCAGGAACAGATCGAAGGGCTTGGCTCCACGCCATAAACCGAGCACAAACACGAGGGCGACCAGGCCCAGCGTCGCCCAGATGAGCACGCGACCGAAGGCATCCAGCTTCTGCTGGAGCGGGGTGCCCTCCTCCGAGCCGGCTTCCTGGATCAGTCCCGCAATGCGACCCAGTTCGGTCTCCATGGCCGTGGCCACCACCACGGCTTGACCATTGCCCGTGGCAAGGCTGGTCCCCATGAACACCATGGTGGTTCGGTCCCCCAGCGGGGTCTCTTCCGCCGGGAGCACCTGGACCTCCTTGGAAACCGCCTCGGATTCACCCGTCAGTGCGGCCTCGTTGCACCGGAGGTAGGCAGCCTCCAGCAACCTGCCATCGGCGGCGACGAGGTCTCCGGCCTCGAAGACCAGGATGTCTCCCACCACGACATCCTTGGCGGGAACGGGCACCAGCTGTCCCTCGCGCCGGACCTTGGCCTGGGGCGCGGTCAGTCCCTTCAGCGCGGCGATGGATTGCTCGGCCCGGTATT
>CAZPUI010000907.1:0-2313 GCA_964589695.1 uncultured Solibacteraceae bacterium
AAGGTCCGGAAATACCGGTCCTCGTCCAACCAGGGGGGAGGCGTGGCCAAGGACGGGAGTCACGCCGTTGGGCTGTGGGTCGATGGCCGATTCGCGGTCACCCGCGGCCTCGCACTGGTGGCCTACCTCGAAACCACCGACTACGAAGGCACGTCCAAGGCCGAGACCACCCTGTCCTTCCCCCCCTACTACCAAACCATCTCCGTGGATCGCAAGACCACCGTCCAGACCCTGGGGTTTGACGCAAGCTACTACTTTTCGCGCAAGGTCGGACAGGGTTTTCACCTGGGGGGCGGGATCGCCATGCTCAAGATCAAGAAGGACTTCACCCCTCCCGGCGGCTTGCGGTGGATCCATGACCCCAGTGATTCCTACGACCGCTTCGGGGCCACCTTTCGCATGGGCTATGGGTTCAATCGCCACGTGGGACTGACCTTCACCCTGCACCTCTTTGGCGATGAGGCCACAGGGGAGACCTGGAATCCCAGTACCGGCCAGTATCAGAAGAACTACGAGGCCTCCACCATCCTGAACCTGGGCCTGAGCCTCCACCTCTAGGAAGCGCCCTCCGGGCTTTCGCCCACCTTGGCCCCAGGCCCCAAGCCCACGCACGGCCCTTTCCAAACCAACGCCCCTTACCCTCGCCCCACCGAACGAAAGGAAGATCCCCCATGGCCTACGAGACCTCAGTTTCTGGACGATGGACCCTCGCCCACCTGGAGGGTCGGGTGGATGGCCAGACCGCACCCAGGGTCGAGGCCTGGGCGCGTACCTTGCTGGAGGAATCCGGCCGCTGTCTCGCCCTGGACCTCTCCAAGGTGAACTATGTGAGCAGCGCGGGGCTGCGGGTCTTCCTGGGCCTCTTCCGTGACTGCCAGGCCCCTGGCGGGGACTTTGCCCTGGTGGCCCCCACGGAGGCGGTGCGGGAGGTGCTGGAGATCACCGGCTTTGCCACCGCCCTGCCCATCGTGGCCAAGGTGGACGAACTACCGGCCTAGCGGCCACTGCAGCCATGGCCCCCCGCTTTCGGTTCCTCGTCCTGCTGGTCCCTGCGGTCCTCACCCTTTGGGGGGCCCTTTTCTACAGCAGCGTCCGCAGGTCGGAGGCCACGATCCTCGAAAACGTGCTTCGGCAGGGCCTTGAGCATGGGATGACCCAGTCCCGGGAGTTCCAGGTGCTCCTGGAGTCCTGCCGCCGCAGCGCCAAGGGGCTGTCCCTGGCCCTGGAGCACATGGATAGCCTCCAGGAGCACGATATCCAGCGCCTCCAGGACCGGGTACTTGAGGAAAACCCGCACATCTTCGGCACGGCCGTGGCCCTGATCCCCGAGGCCACGCCCCGCAAGCAGTTCGCGCCCTATGCCTTCCGCAACAAGCACGGAGCCATCCAGCACAGCCAATTGACCTCGGATACCTACTTCTACACCGCCTGGGGCTGGTTCCGGGCGCCCCTGGAGGCGAGGTCCGGGATCTGGTCGGACCCCTACTTCGACGAGGGCGGCGGCAATATCCTCATGACCACCTACAGCACCCCCATCTGGATCCGGGGCCGCATGGTGGGGGTGGCCACGGCGGATGTGGGGCTGGGCTACCTCAATGAAAAGCTGGAGACCCTGGCCCGGGGGCAGGGCAGCATGGCCTTCGTGGTGACCGGGGGCCAGGTGATCATCGGCCCCGGGTCCTTCCACCTCCGGTCGGGAAAGGCCCTGAAGGATCAGGGGATCCAGAGCCAGGATTTCCTGGTGGGGCTCCAGGCCCTCATTTCCAATCCCCCCAAGAAACTGTTCCGCCTGGAGCACCCCTTTTCCCTCAAGCCTTCCTGGGTGCTGGCCACCCCCATCAACCTCACGGAGAACTCCAAGCAGGTGTGGACCTTGGTGGCCATTTTCCCCGAGGAGGACATGCTTCGGGACCTGAACCGCCTCCGTTTCCGGGCCCTGACCCTCGTGGTGGTGGGGGTGGTGCTGCTGGCGGGGGTGCTGGTGTGGATGTTCTACGGCCTGGCCCGTCCCATCGAGACCCTGGTGCTCCAGGCGGAGCGCTATTCCGATGGGGACTATTCCAGCACCCTGCCTGAGGATTCCGGCTTCCAGGAAATTCGGCGGTTGTCGGCGGCCTTCAATGTCCTGGGCTGCGGCATCCTGGAACAGTTCGAGGCGGTGCGCCAGAGCACCATCCAGAAGGAGAAATACCAAGGGGAACTGCAGTTCGCCGCCGAGGTCCAGGACTGCATCCTGCCCAAGGCCTACCCACCCTTTCCGGATCTGGTGGATCGGATCGATCTCTTCGGCCTGGCCCGGCCCGCCCGGGAGAT
>CAZPUI010000908.1:0-2308 GCA_964589695.1 uncultured Solibacteraceae bacterium
TCGAGGACCAACCGGATCTCATCGCCGACCTGGAGAAGGGCTTCCAGGCTGCCGCGGGGGCCCGGTGAAGCTGCAGCTCAATGGCGAACTCCAGGAAACCCCGGTCCTGGCAAACGTGGCGGAACTGGCGCTCTGGCTGGAGTTGCCCGCGTTTGGAAGCGCCATCGAGCTGAACGGTGAAGTCATTCGCCGGGCCGACCATCCCGCCACCACCCTCAAGGAGGGCGATCGCCTGGAGGTGGTGAGGTTGGTGGGCGGGGGGTAAGTCCCAGCGGTACGTCAGGCGGCCTTAATTGGCTGCCAAGGTGTAATTGATGGTTCCATTGGGGGAGATCACGTAGGGGTCGACCCGCGCGCGGACGACATAGGTTCCGGCGGCAAGGCTGGGCAGGTTGATCACGCCGTTCCCGTTGGAGGAGGCGGTGGTCTGCCTCAGAAGCCCGATGCTGTCGAAGAGCTCAAGGACGAGCCCTGCCCCGGAGGTGCTGAGGGTCAGGGTGCGGGGGCCGCCTCCATGGGTGAAGCGGAAGGCCTGGGCCTGGTTCCAGTCAAAGGCCCACCCGGCCGCATAGGTCGGGAAGGTGCCGGACTGGGTGAAAGGTGTCGCCGCGAGGGTCCAGAGGGCTGGGCTATTCAGGTAGATGCTGGAGGTCGGATCAAGGCCGTTTCCGACATTCTCCAGGACCAGCTCGTTGCCGATCGGAAGGGCGGCCGCGGCTCCCGCGAGTCGCTTGAGGCCGGTCAGGTAGGTGGGGTAGCAAGCCAGGGGGGTATTGCCATATTCAAAGCTCTGCGAGGCGGTGGTGGGGATCGTGGCGCTCCACATCGTCTTGAGGCCACTCTGGCTGCCGTTGAAGATGGCGGCATTCTTCCAGATGCCCCAGAGCGTGCGGGCCACAGAGCCGGAATAGAACTCACCGCCACCCGCCGGGGTGAAGCCTGTGTGCTGGTCGAGATGGAAGACCGTGGGGAGGCCGCCCCCGCTGGGAAGCTCATAGAACGAGGGATCATTGCGGAAGGCGCAGGACAGGAAGGTGCTGAAGCCGTTCACGAAGGCAATGGCGGGTTCGGAGGCGTCGGTGGGCATGACGAAACCGTTGTCGTTGTCCCGGCGGACGATGGTGCCATAGCTACCGTTGCCGTAGGCGAGGCTGTCGTCCGCGAAGAGCATCCGGGAGAAGGATTCCAGAAGCACGGCGTCGTTGTAGGCATCGGCACCCCGGTCAGCGGCTGTCGGCGCCGCGTATCGGACACCCTGCTGAAAAATGACTCGACCCCCGAGGGCCGCGCTTTGGGTCAGGAGGGTCGTGCCATTGGTGGCAAAGGCCGCGCTGGGATACGTGCTGGTGGTCCCCGGTCCCCAGAAGGCATAGAGTTCCGGAAGCTGGAGGCCGGGCTCGAGCTGGAGGGTCCCCAGGGCGAAGGTGGCCAGCTGGTCGGCGATGGCAAAGGCGCCCGCCTCACCGGTGGACTCTAGTGCCCGCAAGACAAGGCTTCCGCTGGAGTTGGCGACGTTGTCCGCACTGGTGGTGGACCAGAGCGCCACCTGGTTGAAGGCCTCGGCACTGGCGTAGGTCGAGGCGGGAAGGGCCTTCTTGACCCCCCCATAGAAGTAGAAGCCACTGTTCGCGGGGCTATTGGGGATTTCGACGATGGCGTAGAGGGCCACGTAGAAGGTGATGCCCTTGGGGATGCCGAAGGTCCGAGTGCCGTCGGAGCCCAGGGTCCCGGCGGCCTCCACCCGGCCCGAGGAGCTGTTCACCACCTGGGCATAGGCGTACCGGGTGGGGAGCGTCGTCAGGGTCGCGCTGAAGCCGGAAGCGGAGAGGGTCCGCTTTTCGTACTGACCCTGAACCGTGACGGACACCGTGCTGGGGCCATCGTTGCCGCCACCCCCGCAACCCGCGAGCAGGGCGAGGGTCAGGGTCATGAGTCCAATGGCAACCGTTCGAAGGTTCATAGAAGACTCCTGGTGTTCGGAAAGATGGGATGACCAGAGGTGTTCAAGGGCCGTGCCAACCAGGTTCGTTGGGGTCGATCAGCGCCAGACTTCCCAGCGCCCGCCGGTCCAGAGGCCGGTCGCCCGGTGGGACCAGGTGTCGGGAAGGCGCATGGAAAGGGGGCCTCCACCCGAAGGCAGCTCACTTTGAAAGCGATGAAATTCATCCACCAGGCCCTGGGTGAGGAAGGCGCTGGCGAGGGTTCCCCCGCCCTCCACCAGCACCCGGCCCACCCCACGGGCGGTCAGTTCGTGCAACAGGTGGCGCAAACTGCATCCCCTGCCCTCGGGAGGCAGGTGCAGGTCCTC
>CAZPUI010000909.1:0-2298 GCA_964589695.1 uncultured Solibacteraceae bacterium
CTGGCCGGTTCCCTTTCGCCGAGGTCCTTGGGCGAACCGCGGGGCCTGGCCCTTGCCCTCCGGGAGCTGGACCACTTCCAGCTCCATCCACCCCACTTGGCCCCAGCGGCCCACGGAGGCAACCTCATGTCCCGTATTCGAAGCCTCATTCACCCCGACCCGCGGCCCCTTCCCTGGAGGTTTGCCCTGCCGGTGCTGGGTCTTTCCACCCTTTGCCTGGTGGGAGCCGTCCTCCAGGCCCAGGCCAAGCCCCCTGTCAAGGCGCAGTCCGTGCCCCAAACCACCAAGCAAACCCCCGAAGCCTACGAAGCCAGGATCAGGGAACTGGAGCAGGAGGTGCGGCGGCTCCGAAGCGAGCAGGTCCGACACACCGCTGAGGGGGGCTTGGACCTCAAGACCCAGAAGCGGATTCAAGAAGAGGTCCGGCGATTGAACCTGGAAAAGGTTGAAGCCCACGCCGAAGAGGTGCGCAGGCTTGCCCAGGAGCTGGATTCCCCCGCCTTCAGGAAGGCCCAGGCGGAATTGAAAGCCCAGGCTGCGCGCCTGAGCAAGGAATGGGAGCACTCGGAGGCCTTCAAGAAGCAGCGGGAAGAACTGGGCGCCCAGGTCGAGCGCATGAGCAAGGAACTCGTGAATTCAGAGGCATTCAAGAAACACCAGGCGGAGCTGAGCGCCCTGGCCAAGCACCTGGGCGAAGAGCTGGTGAGCTCGGAATCCTTCAAGAAACAACAATCGGAAGTTTCAGCCTTGATCCGGGAGATGACCAAGGATCTGGCCAAGGCCCACAAGCCTGACCTGGATGCGATCAAGGCGGAACAGGAGAAGGCCCGAAAACAGGCGGAGGCCGAACTGCGAAGGATCAAGGAAGAAGCCAAGGCCCTCCAGAAGGAGAAGCAGGGAGCCTGAGCAGGGTGAAATGCCACGCCAGGTGCAGGGTGCGACACCCCTGTCGCTCCACCAGGAACCCGTGCCTGGCCGCCTTCCCGACCAGCCGTCGCCATGAAGCACGTTGACGTCCCACAACTTGGCGCGGCACAAGGGGCCGCGATCCTCTCGGATTGAGCTACATGTTGGGTTCGGCGTGGCCCCAGACCAGGACCAGCATCCATTGGCACAATCCTTGAACGAGCTCGCACCTTCCCCGAGAGGTGACCATGCGCATGCTCCCCGTGATCGTTCTGGGCTTCCTGACCCTGGGGTGTGGCCACTTGACCCACACCGCCACCCTTCCATCCCCCACCGAACCTGCCCCGAAGCTGCTGGAAAGGGTCATGGACCTGCCCCTCGCAAACGTCTTTCCAAAGGTTCTGGAGATCCTGTTGGAGCAGGGTTATCACCTGGAGGCCGCAGATCGCAGCCTTGGCCTGGTGCGGTTCAGCCGGGTCTGGACCAATACCCATAACCTGGCCCAGCCCCAATCCCACTTGCAGTGCACCCTGCTCTTCTCACCCGCAGGGGCGGAGAAGACCCGCGTTCGCCTTCTGGCCACCGGGCACCTTTCCTGGTGGGGCAAGAATGGACAGACGGATGGAGAGCATGCCCCCGTACCCCACGCCCAAGCGGATCAACTGCTCACCCACCTGGCCACCCACCTGGACCAGGCAAACCCAGGCCTAAAAGCTCAGGGGCTCACTGGTCGCGACGCCTTGACCAAATAGCGACGTGAGTGCAGCCAGGACCCTTGCGCAGCCTTGGGACCAAAGTTCAGACAGGGCTGAAGCGTTCCCGAAGGGCCTTCAGGAAGGGGGCGCTCACGGGCAGGACCTCGGGATGGGACCGCAGGTGGAGGAGGGCGCCTTCCCCTTCTTGACGCTCAAGCCAGGCCACGGCCCGCAGGTTCACCACCGTGGACCTGTGGACCTGCTGGAAGTGCTGGGGGTCCAGGCGGGCGGCCAGGTCCTTGATGGTCTGGGCAATGTGATGCACGGCGCCAGCGCACTGGACTCGGGTGACCTTGTCCTCGGCGTGGAAAAAGAGCACCTCGTCCACGCTCACCAGGTGGGTCCTTCGCCCGGAGGTGGCGCTGATCCAACGCAGGGGTTCCGGGGCCGGCGCGAGCCGCGCCACCAGGGCTTCCAGATCCACCACCGGCCGCTCCCGGAGCCGCTCCAAGGTCCTCTGGAGGCGCTCCGGGGTCACGGGTTTGAGCAGGTAGTCCACGGCACCTGCTTCGAAGGCCGCAATGGCGTGGGCGTCGTAGGCCGTGACGAACACCACCCGCACCCCCTTGGGGAGCCGGACGGCCAATTCCAGACCCGAAAGGCCCGGCAGACGGATGTCCAGGAAGGCCACATCCGG
>CAZPUI010000910.1:0-2298 GCA_964589695.1 uncultured Solibacteraceae bacterium
CCCCGGTGCCCGCGAAGGTCATCTTCAGGGAGATGGGTTCGTTGGTGCGGGTGGTCTTCTTGTCCACCACGGTGTTGAGGGTGAAGTGGCCCACCGCCCCCCTGAAGGCCGCCGGGGCCCCGGCGGGCAGGGGGTCCACGGTGATCTTGAGGGGGGCGCTGGCCAGGGTGTGCTTCACCGTCTGCCCGAACATGCCGCCGAACATGCCCCCGAAGGGATCGCTGGAGCGGCTGGGCACTTCCACCAGGGCCTCCAGTTCCAGGGGCCCGATTTCCAGGGTCCCGGACTGGGAGGGGAAGAGGGCCATGCGCCGGATCACCCCCACCCGGTAGCGCTTGCCATTGAGGGTTTCGTTCGCCAGGGTGAGGTTCTTGGGCACCTCCAGGTCCTCGCTCCAGAAGCCCGTGAGGGTGGGGCTCTTCTTCATGCCGTAGTTGGAGACATTGAGCCGGGTGTACACCTTGAAGGTGAGGTTGATCTGCTCCCCCTGGAGCACCCGGCTGCGGTCCACCGAGGCCTTGACCATGAGGTTGTCACCGATCTGGGTGGCCAGATCCGGGGGCGCCCCGGGATCCCGCTGGGGCCGTGGGGAGCCCTTCACCACCTCGATCTGGAGGGGGGCCGAGGTGTGGGTCTTGCCCCCGGCCTCGATGGAGGCGGCCCCCACGGTGAACTTCCCCAGGTCCTTGGGCTGGAGCACGTAGCTGAAGCTCAGGGACGACGTGGTCACGCCGTTGATGAACTGCATGCTGTTGGACTGGTTGGGGCCGCTCTGGATGCGGAAGGCCCCCAGATCCGGCAGCTTCAGGTTGCGGGCGCTGCCCGTGGCGTTGTGGAGGGTGAAGGTGAGCTGGAAGGCCTCTCCGACCCCCACGGGATTCCGATCCACGGTGGCGTCAAAGGTGGGTTCCTGGGCCCCCAGAAGGACCCCGAGGAGGAAGAGAAACAGGCGGAAGAAGCGCATTTCACCAGTCCTTGTCGGTCTTGGGCCGGGCGGCGGGCCGGACCTTGAGCTTCTTGCGGGTGTCCCGGTCGCTGTCCTTGATGGCGGCCAGGATGCGCTCCGCCTCCTGGGGGGACATCTTCCGGTCCGGTTTGGGCTGGGGTTTCGGATCCTGCCCCGGGTCTGGCTTCTGATTCTGATTCTGGTTCTGGTTCTGGTTCTGCTTCGGGTCCTGTTTCGGATCCTGCTTGTCCTTGGGGTCCTTCCCCGGCTGGGACTGGTCCTTCTTGTCCTGGTCTTTCTTGTCGTTCTTCTTATCCTTGTTGTCCTTGTTCTGTTTCTGCTGTTCCTGCAGCTTCTGCTGGGCCAGGGCGTAGGACAGGTTGTACTTGGCGTCCCCGTCCCCGGGCTGGCGCTTGAGGGTTTCGATGTAGGACCCCACCGCCTCCTTCCCCTTCTGGGCCTTGAGCTGGGCATTGCCCAGGTTGTAGTAGGCCTGGGCCTGGAGGTCCTTCCCCTTGGCGCTGCGGGCCACGGCCTCGAAGGCCTTGGCTGCATCCTCGAAGCGGCCCTGCTTGTACAGGGCATTGCCCAGGTCGAACTGGGCCTGCACCGAGGCGGGTTCCTTTTCCAGGGCCTTGCGGTAGCTGGCCTCGGCATCGGCGAAGCGGCCGGACCGGTTCTGTCCATTTCCCTCCTTCACCAGGGCCCGGGGGGACTGGGCGCCCCAAGGGCACACAGACTCAGCAGAACCGGGTACATTCCCCTCATGGCCGCACCCCCAGCGGATTCCAGCGCGCCAGCCACGGGCAGCGCTTTTCCGACACCAGGCCTTCCAGCAGCAGGAGCACCAGGGCTGGTACCAGGAAATACTGGAAGCGGTCCTCGAAGTCCGTGAACTGCCGGGCGCCGGAGGCCCGCTTCACCAGCGCGTTGATGTCCCGGTGGAGCTCATCCAGCTCGTCCCGGGCATTGGCGGCCCGCACATACTTGCCGTTGCCCACCGCCGCCAGCTTCTGGAGGGAGGCTTCGTCCAGGTGGCTCACCACCACGCTGCCCCCCTGGTCCCGCTTGAAGTCCCGGGTCTGGCCGCCGCTGTAGACCGGAATGGGGGCACCCTCCGGGGAACCCATGCCGATGGCATACACCCGCACCCCCTTCTTGGCGGCGGCCTCCACCGCCTGGAAGGCGTTGCCTTCGGTTTCCTCCCCATCGGTGATGATCACCAGCACCTTGGTGGTGGGCTCCTGGAAGTCGAAGGATTCCATGGCCCGTTCCACTGCAGAGGTGACGGAAGTGCCAGGTACGGGCACCGAGTCCACCCCGGTGGTGTCCAGGACCAGTTCCGCCGCGCC
>CAZPUI010000911.1:0-2297 GCA_964589695.1 uncultured Solibacteraceae bacterium
CACCCTCCCGACCGGTACCCCTCGCACCTCTGATGGGTCGGAGCCCGGCATCCCGCCCCCCTGCCAACCCGCCCCCACGCCTCCCTGCCAGGGGGTCTCCTGCGCGCCCAGCCCCCCTCCAAGCCCGTGGTATCCAAGGCTCAAGGAACGAACGACGACCCCCACCCAACGCCACCTTCCCCACCCCACGGATCCCCACGCCGCCTGCCGCGTGTGGCCCTTGGCATGGGTCTCCTCGGGCCTGTCACCTCGCTCCTGGTGTTTCCTGGAACCTCGCTTTCGCAGCATCGCACGCACTCCTCTATTAGAATGAATGTTCATTCTATTATTTTCAACCCCTCAAAGTGCCACCCGGAGGATCCATGGGGCCAATCATCCATGGGCCAATAATCCATGGAGCCAATCAACCTTGGCTCCCACCACCGACATCGACACCCTGCGCCACCGTTGCCTGAAACCCCACGGGGGGTTCCCTACCCGTGGCCAAGGTTCAAATGCCATGGGTAATAGCTATGGATCGAGCCCCTTTCCATACCTTTGGGCAATGGGTTCCAAGGCCTGTGGAAGCCCGCAAGCATCGCCTCAGGTGTCCCAGTTGGGGTCCTCCGGTGTCCCACCCCGGACCACCAACGTCCCTTCCAGCCCGCATTTTCGCAGCGGCTCAGGGTGAACCACCCAGCCGCCGGTGGCCTTCTCGGTAGCTCAATGCGGAGAGCCTGGGGCGATGGGTCTCCAGAAACCGGGCCACGGCCTGGGGGTTCGTCTTGCCGTACTCCCTCAGGGCCCAGCCAATGGCCTTGCGGATGAAGAAATCCTTCTCCGGGGCGAGGCGCAGGCAGTGGTCAAACAGGCGCGATGCGTCCGTGGCCCCCTTGAGGGTGAGTTGGGAGAGCAGGGCCGCCCGTCGCATCCAAAGGCAGGGATCCTGGATCCAGGCCTCCAGCACGGGACCGATCACCTCGGGATGAAGGCGAAGGAGTCTGCCCACCAGCTTGGGACCGACCACATCCACCGTGTCCCACCAGGCCCCTTCCCGAATCAGCCGCTCGTACAAGGGAAGGGCCTCCAGCCTGATGAAGTCCTTGAATCGGCAGGCCCAATCCAGGGCCAGGTAGCGCCCTTCCCTTCCATTCAAACCCCACAATTCCAGAATCTGGGATTCACACCTCGAACGGTCTTGAGGGGCGTGGCCGCGCGCCAGTTCCTGGAGCAGGGCCCTCCGCTCAGGCGTCCCAACCCCATAGAAGGGATCGGTGGTTCGCATGTAGGCCGCCATGGCCCGAGCTCGCCCCGGATCACCCAGAACCTGCAGACGCGTGTGGACCCGTGCCGCGAATTCGTTTTCCATGGGCTCCCGTCCTTTCTGCTGCGCGCCTGGGAGGGTGTCGAACCTCCGCCGGTGCATCCCCCAATCAGGCTGAGGTGCGACATGCCAAATCGCAAACCCAGAGGTAACCAGCCCCTCCCACGCCCTAGGATGGAGGAGGAGAGGTGCCCATGAGGATCGCCATCAACGGGCTGGGACGCATCGGACGCCTGGCGTTGCGCCAGGCCATGGGATGTCCCGACCTGGAGGTGGTGGCCGTCAATGATCCCGCCGACCCCCGGGCCCTGGCCCACCTGGTGAAGTACGACTCGGTCCATGGGCGCGCGGGGTTTCCAGTGTCCTGGGAACCCGATCGACTCCACTGTGACGGACGGGACCTGCCCTTCTTTGGCCTGGCCGACCCCAGCGCCCTGCCCTTTCCGGAGCTGGGGGTGGAACTTGTGCTGGAGTGCACGGGTCGCCACCTCACCCGCGCCTCCCTCCTCCCCCTCCTGCGGGGTAGCGTCACCCGGGTCCTGGCGGCGGCCCCCATTGAGGACGCGGATGTCCAGGTGGTTCCCGGACTGCCCTGGGAACCCACCGGACCTGTCCTGGCCCTGGGGGACAGCGACACCCACGCCCTGGCCTTGATGGTGAGGGTGCTGGACGAGGCGTTCGGTCTGGAGCTGGGGCTCGTGCAGGTGGCCCACAGCTACATGAATGACCAGCGAATCCTGGACCTGCCCCACCCCGATCTGAGACGGGAACGGGCCGCGGCCGGCAACATGGTGCCCACCACCACCGGCGCCCCGGAGGCGGTCATGGCCGCCCTGCCCCACTTGAAAGGACGACTCCAGGGCATGGCCGTGCGGGTGCCCAGCCCCGATGTGTCCATGGTGGACCTCACGGCCACCCTGGGGACCTCGGTTACCCGGGATCAGGTGAATGGTGCCTTCCAGGCCGCCCAGGCTTCCCTGGGAGGGCTCCTCAC
>CAZPUI010000912.1:0-2296 GCA_964589695.1 uncultured Solibacteraceae bacterium
GGGCGGTGCCGCGGGTAGGGGGGGCCCGCTTGATGAAGGCGGCGAGCATTTTCTCCGCGGCATCCACCTCGTAGCGCATGCCGTCCTTCATCGGGCGAATGGTGATGACGCCCTGGGGAGCTCGCCCCAGGAGCTGCTTGGCCTCATCCCCCACCGCTTCCACCTCATGGGTCACCGTGTTCAGGGCCACGATCGAAGGCTCGTAGACGACAATTCGACCGGCCTGCTTGGTATGCACAAGAACGGAGGCCGTTCCAAGGTCGATGGCAAGATCGGACGTGAAGAGATTGGACCAGAAGGAACCCGAAAAGATATGCGCCACAAAGATCTCCGCCTGAACCATCTAGAATGCCTTAGCCCGAAGGTCAGCGCCAAACCAAAGTAATGGAAGGCCACCCTCTGTCATGCTGGGGAATCGTGAGACAAGGAGCGCGAATGACCAGAGTGTGGTTGACGGCGGGTGCTGTGCTGCTGGCGGCGGGTTTGGGGTGCAAGCCCAGTGGTGGAGACCGAACCAAGGTCCTCGCCACGGTGGGTGGGGAGAAGATCACCCAGCAGGTCTTCGAAGCCAACATCAAGGCCATGGCGCCCGACGAAGCCCAGGCCAAGGACTTCATCAGCGCCGAGGCCCGGAAGGGTGCCCGGGAGACCTTCCTGAAACAGTTGGCGGAATCCAAGGCCGTGATCCGCTGGGCCACCCTGGAGGGCCTGGACAAGGATCCCAAGGCCAAGGTCATGCTGGAGCAAGCCAAGGCCCAGGCCTATTTCCGCCTGATCATGGAAAGGCGCACCGCCGCCCTCAAGCCCACGGATGCCGACCTCAAGGCCCTGTACGACGAACGCACCGCCGCCGCCAAGGGCGCCCCGGACGCCAAGATCCCCCCCTTCGAGGACGTGAAGGAGAGGGTGGCGGAAATGTGGCAGCAGCAGCAGGCCTCCAAGGTCCAGGAGCAGTTCCTCAAGGAAGTCAGCCAGAAGGTGAAGATCACGTATGCGGATGGAAAGTGACTTCAGAATCGGGCTGCGCCCGATTCTGAAAGGGGACGGGGCCCGCGGTGCGGGCCCCGTTGTCAAAATCGCATTGCGATTTTGACGGTGCTGGAATATAGGCCAACTGGTTTGCCCCCGGCCGCCGAAAGGCGGCTCCCCATTCAAAATCGCTTTGCGATTTTGACCTCACTTGAACTGTCGCTTGACGGCCCGCTCCACTTTGCCGTTGGTGAAGAAGGAGTAGCTGGTGATGGCTTCCACCACCTGGCCTGTGCGGTCGTAGACGAGGATCTACCGCGAGCTGGGCTCTACCCGTGATGAATTGGAACACCTCCCGTGCGGCATAGACCACGGAGTATCCGACCTTCAGTTCCTGGACGACGGCAGAGACCTTGTCCTTGGCCTTATCCGGGTCCTCGACGGTGAGCCCCACCACTTGGAGTCCCTGACCGCCGTAGGCCTGGTGCAGCTCCACCAGGGAGGGGATGGTCTTGCGACAGGGACCGCACCAGGTGGCCCAGAACTCCACCACCGTCACCTTGCCCGGCACAATCAGGGACGCCAGGGGCACCTTGGTCCCATCCAGTTTGGTCACCTCAAACCCCCGGGCGAGCACCTCTTTCAAGGCCGGAGGGGGGGCCTCCTGGGCCAGGATGGGAAGGGCAACGAACAGCAGGCAGACCAAAGGCTTCATAGGAGACGCTCCCACACCAGATGAATGGCTCCCGATGCTACGCAGCGAGTCCCTGGAACAGTTAGCCCCCGGCCGCCGAAAAGCGGCCCCCCTTTCAAAATCGCGCAGCGATTTTGAACCTACTTCCAGTGCCTTCCAATGAAGGCTTCCACCTCGGGCAGGCCGCCCTGGAGGATGAGGTAGCCGTTGTGGGGCTCCCGGGGAGTGATCTCGTGGTTGATGGGGGTGGTCATCATCTCCCGGATGCGCTTGGGGTCGTCCGTCTGGCCCAGGACCCAGGCCAGTTTCATGTAGGCGGTCTAGGGAAGCATGTTGTCCAAGGGGATGAACCCCAGGTCCAGAAGGTCCCGACCCGTGTCGTAGACGTACATCTGGGCGTAGCCCCATAGGGTCTGCACGGTCATGACCACGGTCATGCCCTTCTCCACCGCCCGCTTGATGGCGGGATAGATGGGTTTGTTCACGTGACCCAGGCCGGTGCCCGCCATGACGAGCCCTCGGTACCCCATGTCCGCCAGGCCGTCGATGATATCGGGCTGGAAATTGGGGTAGTAGTACTGGATGGTCACCTTCTCCTCGAAGACCGGCGTGATGATGGGCTTGCGGGTGCGG
>CAZPUI010000913.1:0-2292 GCA_964589695.1 uncultured Solibacteraceae bacterium
TCGCGTACAGCATCCCCAAGGGTTACACCAGGGTGGACTGGCTCCGGCAGTTCGACCCCGATGCCCTGGTGGAGCAGCTGCGCGGCGTGCTCGGGCAGATGCTCTTCCGGGGGGAGGAAGGCAACAAGATGACGGATGTGCTGAGCGGGGGCGAGTCCTGCCGACTGCTCTTCTGCAAGCTGATGCTCCAGAAGCCCAACATCCTGGTCTTCGACGAACCCACCAACCACCTGGATCTGGAAGCCGTCATCGCCCTCAACACCGCCCTCCAGAAATACGAGGGCACCGTGCTCCTGGTGAGCCTCGACGAGGACCTGATCGACGAAGTGGCCACCCGCCTCTGGATCTTCCACGACAAGACCATCGAAGACTACAAGGGCACCTACGAGGACTATCAGTCGGGCGCACCGCGTTAATTCACAAATAGGTTCTTGGTGGAGAAATTGGGGTCGCTGGTGAGGTTGACCCCCAGTCGCCGCAGGCCCGCCTCGTCCCCCGGGGTGGGGATGTGGGTGATGTGGACTTCGCAGCCCCGGAGTTCCTTCAGCTTTTCCATGGCCAGCTGGGACGTTGGGTTGGTGGCGGCGCTGATGGAGAGGGCGATGAGGGCCTCCTCCAAGTCCAGGCTCAGGCTACTGGCGTTGAAGATGTTCTGCTTGAGGTTGCGGATGGATTCCAGGATGGGCGGCGCCAGCAGGTGCAGCTTTTCCGGAAGCCCTGCCAGATGCTTGATGGCGTTCAGAATCAGGCTCGAGGCGGCATGCATGAGGGGGGAGTTGATGCCCGTGATCAGGGTGCCGTCCATGAGTTCCAGGGCCGCCCCGCAGAAGATGCCCTCGTTGCCCTTCTGGTGGCGGCCGGGTCCCGCCAAGGCCGCTTCCCGGGCGGGGATCACCACGGGGCGGTCCTCGGCCCTGAGCCCCGCGTTTTCCATGATGGTCTTGGCGCGTTCCACGGTCTCCTTGTCCACAAAACCCATGGCGAATTCACAAGCATTGCGGAAGTAGCGGCGGATCATCTCCTGGCGGGCGGCAGCCTGCACCACGGCATCGTCCACGATGCCGAAACCGGCGCGATTCACCCCCATGTCCGTGGGGGACTGGTACATGGCCTGGCCGCCGGCAATGCGCTCCAGGATCCGCTTCAGCACAGGAAAGACCTCCACATCCCGGTTGTAGTTGATGGCCTTCTCGCCGTAGGCCTCCAGGTGGAAGGGATCCACGAGGTTGAAGTCCCGCAGGTCCACGGTGGCCGACTCGTAGGCCACGTTCACGGGGTGCCTGAGTGGAATGCTCCAAATGGGGAAAGTCTCGAACTTGGCATAGCCCGAATTCTGGCCCCGCTGATGGTCGTGGTAGACCTGGGAGAGGCAGGTGGCCAGCTTCCCTGAACCCGGACCGGGCCCGGTCACCACCACCAGAGGCTTCTCCGTTTCGATGTAGGGGTTGGCGCCGTAGCCCTCCGGGCTGACGATGGTTTCCACGTCGCTGGGATAGCCCTTGGTGTGGGCATGGGTGTAGACCTTAATACCCCGCCGCTCCAGCTTGTTCATGAAGATTCGCGCCGCCGGCTGTCCTTCGAAGCGGGTGACCACCACCGCCCGGATCTCGATGCCCCAGGCCCGGAAGTCGTCGATCTGCTTCAGAACATCCACGTCGTAGGTGATCCCGAAATCGGCACGGATCTTCTTGCGTTCGATGTCCCCGGCAAAGATGCACAGGATGATGTCCGCCCGGTCCTTGAGCTTCTGCAGGAGCCGCATTTTCACGTTGGGATCGAAGCCGGGGAGTACGCGGGCCGCGTGGTAGTCGAAGAGGATCTTGCCCCCAAACTCCAGGTAGAGCTTGCCGTTGAACTTGCCCACCCGCTCGAAAATCGCCTGGGTCTGCTCCTGCAGGTATTTCTCGTTGTCGAAGCCCTGAAGGCCAGCCGCTTTGCTCATGGAACGCTCCCCGTTGAATCCTATTTGGCGCGATTGGCGTAGATGTGCCGATAGCAAGAATTTAGAGCAAGTTGGTCGCCAGGCTCTGGGCGCTGGTCCAGGCCATCGTGGGTGGGGGCGGTGGCTGGGGGGTTCCCTCGCCCTTCCCGCTGGAACAGCCGAGGTGGACCATCAGGACCATTCCAAGGATCAACCCCAATCCCCACCCTCGCAGCGCAAACCTCATGTCCGGTCTCCAGTGATCCCAATGCACAGCACGGCCGCGGAGGAACGGAGCTGCCCAAGGGGGAAAAGGCCATGGTAGCGGGGATGACCGGGGTCTGTGGGGATGAAACCGCCACCCCGGGGGT
>CAZPUI010000914.1:0-2281 GCA_964589695.1 uncultured Solibacteraceae bacterium
CCCTGGCCACCCTCTGGTCCGAGCTCCTGCACGTGGAGCAGGTGGGACGGCACGATAACTTCTTTGAGCTGGGGGGCCACTCCCTCCTGGCCGTGCGTCTCCTTTCCCGCCTCCGCCAGGCCCTGGGCGTGGAAGTGCCCTTGGCCCTGCTCTTCCAGCAACCCACCCTGGCGGACTTCGCCCAGGCCCTCGCGGGGGCTCAGGCCTCCTACCTTCCGCCCATCACCCCAGCACCTCGCCCGGAGCGGCTACCTGTCTCCTTTGCCCAACAGCGACTCTGGTTCCTGGCCCAACTCGAGGGTGCCAGCACCGCCTACCACATCCCCGGCGCCGTGCGGCTCGACGACGCCAACCTGCCCGCCCTACGCCGCGCCCTGGACTTGATTCTGGTTCGCCACGAGGCCCTACGCACCACCTTCGTCATGGAGAATGGTGAACCCTGGCAGCGCATCACCCCTGCTGAGGAGGCCCACTTCCAGCTCCTGGAAACGGAGGTGTCGTCCGCTGGAGAACTGAAGCGCCTAATTGCAGAAGAAGCCCAGGCCCCCTTCGACCTGGAACACGGACCCTTGATCCGAGGCCGTATCGTCCGTGATGCCGACGGCAGGACCACCCTGTTGATCACCCAACACCACATCGTGTCGGACGGATGGTCCATGGGAATCCTCTTCCGCGAAGTTGCCTCGCTCTATCAAGCCCAGGTCAAGGGCGCCCCAGATCCGTTGCCCCACCTGCCCATCCAGTACGCCGATTATGCACTCTGGCAGCGGAGGTGGCTCGATGGCGCGCACCTGCAAGCCCAGGCGGATTACTGGCGACGCACACTGGAAGGGGCCCCGACCCTTTTGGAACTCCCCCTGGACCATCCTCGACCCGCCTTATCCAGCTATTCCGGAAGCTCCTTGCCACTCGCACTGGAAGCTCCCCTGGCAAACCGGCTTAAGGACCTGAGCCGAAGGCAAGGCGCCACCCCCTTCATGACCCTCTTGGCGGCCTGGGGGGCCCTGCTGTCCCGCCTCTCTGGTCAGGAGGACCTAGTCATCGGAACCCCTTCCGCCAACCGGGGTCGCAGGGAGATCGAGGGCCTCATCGGGTTCTTTGTGAACACCCTTGCCCTGCGCCTTGACCTCTCGGGAGATCCTACGGTTCCCGAGCTCCTGGCCCGGGTCAAAGCCCGCACCCTGGAGGCCCAGGCGAACCAGGACCTGCCCTTCGAGCAGGTGGTGGAACTCGCCAGCCCCGTGCGCAGCCTGGCCCACAGCCCCCTCTTCCAGGTCATGTTCGCCTGGCAGAACAACGAGGGCGGCAGCCTGGAGCTCCCGGGTCTCACCCTGGAATCCCTGCCGGGCAGGGAACACAGGATCGCCAAGTTCGACCTCACCCTGAGCCTCTCGGAGGCCGGGGACCGCATCGTGGGCAGCCTGGAATACGCCACGGCGCTCTTCGAGCGAAGCACGATCGAACGATTCCAGGACTGCTTCCACACCCTGCTGGAGGCCATGGTTGAGCAGGAATCCCTGCCGGTGTCCCGGCTGCCCATCCTGACGGAAGCCGAACGCACCCTGGTGCTGGACACCTGGAACAACACGGACACGGACTATCCCCAGGATCAGTGCGTCCACACGCTGTTTGAGGCCCAGGTCCTCCGAACCCCCGAGGCCACAGCCCTGGTATTCGGGGACCAGTCCCTCACCTACGCCGAACTCAACGCCCGGGCCAACCGCCTGGCCCATCATCTCCGCACCCTGGGGGTTAAACCCGACAGTCGCGTCGCCATCTGCGTCGAACGCAGCCCAGCCATGATCGTGGGCCTGCTTGGCGTCCTCAAGGCCGGCGGCGCCTACGTCCCCCTTGATCCCGCCTACCCTGTCGATCGTCTGTCCCACATGTTGACGGACAGCGAACCTACGCTCCTGCTGGTGCAAGGCCGCCTTCCGGAGGGCCTGGTCAACGTTCTTCCCTGCATCAGCCTCGAGCAGAACTTCGAATCCTTTGAGGCGCGCAATCCCTCACCGCCTGACTTGAACCCCCAAAGCCTCGCCTACGTGATCTATACCTCGGGCTCCACAGGTCGCTCCAAGGGCGTCATGGTGGAACATGGAGGCATCTGCAACCTGGTTAAGGCGCACATTCGGGAACTGGACATCCGTCCCGACAGCCGCGTGCTTCAAGTCTCCTCCTTCAGTTTCGACGCCCACGTTCCTGAGGTCTTTACGGCCCTTTGTTCCGGAGCGGCCTTGGTGATCCCACCACCCGATCTGCTGCTGGTGGGCGAAGTCCT
>CAZPUI010000915.1:0-2278 GCA_964589695.1 uncultured Solibacteraceae bacterium
CCGAAGATACCGAAAAGGGGGTGACCGGCTTCGTGGAAGACGAGGTTCAGGCTGTCCAGGATGGGCACCCAGCCTTCGGTGCCCCGGGCGTACACCAGCACCAAGAGGAGTCCCACCCCCCACCCCAGGCCGACATGTGCATTGGAAACACGCCGCCAGGGACTGCGGGCCACTTCCCGGAAGCCTTCAAGGTCAAGCATGCGTGCGATGGTGGGCCAGGATCCAGTCCACCACCTCCTGCAGGCTCAAGTGGCTGGAATCCAGCTCCACGGCATCCTCGGCCTTTCGCAGGGGGGAGACGGCCCGGTTCATGTCCTGGTGGTCCCGCTGCCGCTGGTCCTCCAGCACCGCCTGGAAGTCCACGTCCTGCCCCTTGGCCTGGAGCTCCTTCACCCGTCGCTCCGCACGGGCCTCGGCGCTGGCGGTGAGGTAGACCTTGCAGCAGGCATCGGGGAAGACCACGGTGCCGATGTCCCGGCCGTCCACCACCCAGCCCCCCTGGGCGCCAATGCCCCGCTGTTGGGCCACGAGCACCTCCCGCACCCGCCCATCCGTGGCCACGGCCGAAGCCAGGAGGCTCACCTCTGGCGTGCGAATGGCCTCGGACACATCCTCTCCATTCAATCGGAAGCGCGTTCCTTCCTGGCGAATCTCCAGGGCCCCCAGCACCCGTTCCACTGCCTCCCGATCCTGAAGCCCCACCCCCGCCCGCTGCAGGGCCAGGGCCGCCGTGCGGTACATGCCCCCCGTGTCCAGGTACGACCACCCCAGCGCCGCGGCCACCCGCTTGGCGGTGGTGGATTTCCCGACCCCACTGGGACCATCGAGGGCAAGGACCGCGAGACGCGTCATGGGAACTCCTCCGGATAGGGCGGATCTTAGCAAGGAAGGCACCTTCGTTGTAAAGGGCCGAGCCCCACCGACCGGCAGATGGATCAACGGGTTCATCGGCCCTTCCCTGCCCTCCGCCATGACCTGGAACGCGTACCCCCCACCTCGGGCTAGGCTGGAGGTCCTTTCCCCACGACCATGGAGATATCATGAACCCAGGCCCCGAAATCCCGACGTTCTTCCTCATCTTTGCCGGGTTGATCCTCACGGGCATCCTGACAGCCATCGGCTATTCGGTATTCCGGGCTATGTCCAACAGCATGGCCACGCCGCAGCGCCTGCAGGCGAGGGTGGCGACCAAGCGCACCAACGTCTGGGGCAGGTGTGGCGACGTCCACACGAGCACCAGCTATTACGTCACCTTCGAGTTCACTTCAGGGGAACGCATGGAGCTCTCCGTGAAAGGCAAGGCCTACGGCCAATTGGCGGAGGGAGACCAGGGGGTGCTGGACTACCAGGGAACGCGCTTCAACAGCTTCCTGCGACAAAGCTGAAGGAGCCGCGGGAAGCGACGGGGAAGCCCGGATTCGCACGCAGCGGTTCGGATGGTGCGGACGCCCCCTCGAGATCGGCATCGGGGGCCCACCCCAGACCCCAGCATGTTGCGCTGACCCCGTCAGGGCGTCCTCGGAGCGTCGATGGCCCCGTCGGCCGAAGGGATCCTGGGCAGGCTGATCCTGAACCGCGCGCCACCGGTGGGGACGTTCTCCACCCGAACCTGGCCCCCCATGGCATCCACCAGCTGGCGGACGATGGACAGGCCGAGCCCGGTGGAGCCCTCCCCGGCGGTGGGGCGGGCGCTGAGGCGCACGAAGCGCCCGAAGGCCTTGTTCAAGTCCTCGGAACTGAACCCAGGCCCCTCGTCCTGGACCTCGAGCCAGCCATGTTCCGGATCGCAGCCGACACGCAGGATGGCCGTGCGTCGGGGCGGTCCCGGTGCCATGAATTTAAGGGCGTTGCTCACCAGGTTATCCAGGGCCTGGAGCAGGTATTCGCCATCGGCCCTCACCATCACATCCTCGCCCCCGAGCTCCAGTTCCAGGGCCTGTCCTTTGGCGAGGGCCCTTGGCTGGTGCTTGGCCTGGACCCGGAAGACCAGGTCCCCCAGACTCGTGGCCCCCATGTTCAGGTGAAGGCGACCCGATTCGATGGCCGAGACATCCAGGATTCTCTGGATGAGCTGAACGGCGTCCGTGGCCTCCTGGGCGATGCGCAGGGGCAGGGTCTCCCGTTCCCGGGGCGGGAGTTCGGGTTCCTGGAGCATCTCCGCCGCCAGGCGGATGGTGGTGAGGGGCGCCTTCAGATCATGGGAGGCGATGGCCAGAAACTGGTTCTTCTCTTCGTTCAACCCCAGCAGCTGCTGGTTGAGGCCCACCAGGGCCTCCTC
>CAZPUI010000916.1:0-2272 GCA_964589695.1 uncultured Solibacteraceae bacterium
CCAGGACCGTGTGCATGGAACCCGTCACATCCAAGGCCACGATGAGGGCTGTGGAGAGGGGGTTGTCCGGGGAGTCGCAGGATTCCCGGATCCGGATGTTCCGGGGGTCCAGATCATCCGCCATCCCGCTGAGGGCAAAGACCTCGTGGGTGCTCTTTCCAGTGGTGGTGGATGCGTAGGCATCCCAATCGGTGGTGGTCCAACGTCCGCTGCCCATGGTGTCCTCCTTGGGGTTTGCGATGGAAAAATGGGATTCAGGCTTGAAAGGCGTACGGTCCAGGTTCTAGGCCCTCGGGCTCATGGCGCACCTCCATAGAGATCTGCCGCCCGCACCTCCAGCGGCACGAAGCGTCGGGGGCCGAAGCTGGCGGGCAGTACCTCCTGCATCCAGGCGCGGTAGTCCTCACGGGCTGCGCCCGACGTGGACCCCAGCACCCAGGCCACCAGGGCCTTGGGCAGCCCGGGGTGGTCCTCCAGGTCCAGGCCTGTGGGATCCCCCAGCAGTTCCCGACCCAGGGCCCGGATCAACTCCAGGTCCGTGGCTGGGCCCCCCAGGCCCGCTTCCCGCAGGGGCAGGGGCATGAGGTTCAGGGAGCGACGGGGCAGACCCCGAAGTCGGGCGCCTGCAGCCGTGCCGTACCACCAGGGCCCGGGCAAGGCCACCCGGTGCTGGATGGGATCGAGGAAGACCGTGTCCAGGCTCAGGTCATGGTGCACCAGCCCGAAGTGGTCCAGCAGGCAGGCCAGGTCCAGGAGTCCACCCAGGATCCAGGCCACGTGCCGGGGGTCAAGGCTTCCCCCGAGGTGGTCCCGCAGGTCCCGGAGCCTCAGGAGCTCCGGAGCCTTTTCCACCACCAGCAGGCTGCGCCCATCCTCCAGCACGAGCCTTCGGCGAACCTTGGGCAGGCGGTCCTCATAGGCTCGCCGCATGGCGCCATCGGGGAAGGGCAGGGCCCGTGCCAGGGCCAGGGCCTGGGCTTCAAAATCCGCGGCGCTGGCCCCCAGGAGAAACACCAGGGCCTGGTGGCAAAGGAAGGCCTGGCCCAGTTCGAAGGGGCTGCGGCGTCGGTAATGGATGTGCAGGGGGCGTTCACCCGGGGCCTCCACCAGGAGCCGGGTCCCTGAATCCCAGCAACGGTGATTCACTTGTGCTTCTGCGGCTTCCCGCAGGCGGCCCAGGTGGAGAAACACATCGGGGCTCCCTCCAGCATCCGGGTGCCAGATCCTGGCCAGGGCCCGGTACTCCCGCTCCACGACCTCCAACCGTGGTTCGCTGAAGATCCTTCCCGGCTCCTCCAGGGGCACTGCCCGAAGTTCCGCTGCCGACCACATCCCT
Organism: uncultured Solibacteraceae bacterium; assembly: GCA_964589695.1. Taxonomy (GTDB): domain Bacteria; phylum Acidobacteriota; class Holophagae; order Holophagales; family Holophagaceae; genus CAZPUI01. The sequence continues at coordinate 1,337 of CAZPUI010000916.1, forward strand.
GCTGGGCCCATGATGGCCTCCGCGCCAGGTCACCGCGAGGGCTGGGGACCTGTTAGATGCAGATAGTATATATGCTACCAAGATCTAAGTCAAGGGGGCTGTCGCCTGGAACCCCACCCGCGGGGTGCTGTGCACTCAGGGCTGCTTCTTGCCACAACCAAGGAGCGGGTGGACCTTCAGCCCGCCAGTCGCTTCCCCAGGGCCATGGCGGGCTTCTCGAGCCAGCGGTACACCACGTAGGCCAGGCCGAAGAGCAGGCCCAAGGCCAGGCCGAACCGGAGACCGGGGCCCAGGTCGTTGGGCACCAGCTTCAGCAGCAGGAAGAAGGCGAAGGGGTGAAGCAGGTAGACGCTGTAGCTCAGGTCCCCCAGCAGCACGAAGGGGGTCCGTAGGGGGTGGGCCGGTGCGTCATAGAGGGCGAAGGTCAGCACCATGAGGAAGCACAAGGTGGCGTAGAGGACCCGGTCGCCCCCCACCTTGAAGGTGAAGGTGTCCCACACCGGCTGACCCCAGGGGATGGCCAGGAGGGCCAGGATGGAAACCAGGATCAGGAAGGGACCCCACCGGAGTCGCCAGGTTGTCAGGCAGCGGAGGTGGGCCACCACGCCCCCCAGCAGGAACAGGAAGGCGTGGTTGGGAATCAGCACATAGGCGTGGAACTTGAGGTTGTGTTCGTGGGGTGCGGCGGGCACATGCTGGAAGGTGTGGGGCCAGGCCAGGATGAGGGCGAGGGCCAGAAGGATGTAGAGCAAGGCCTTGCGCCGGGCGAGTACCACCAGCAGGGGCAGGGCGAAGTAGAAGACGTACTCCAACCCGATGGACCATCCCCCCACCACCAGGGAATGGTTGGGGTGAAAGAGGCCAAAGGTGAGGCTGAGATTTTCCGCCAGGATCCGTGGCGTGGGGTCGGGCCCCGCGGCCACCGTACCGTAGGGG
>CAZPUI010000917.1:0-2270 GCA_964589695.1 uncultured Solibacteraceae bacterium
GGGCTGCATGGTATCTCAGGCGTACCGGGCCACCACCGCCTTCATCTCGTCCACACGTGCCTCCATGTCCTGGCAGAGCTTGAACTGGTTCCGAGCGCGATCCAGGTTGTGGCCGGGGCGATGGATCCGGAAGTAGGTGTCCCCGTTCAGATGGTCCGTGAGGAAACGAACTCCGCATTCGTACGTTAAAAGCCATGCGGAGAAGGGCAGGAGTTCGATCTCCAGCGGCACCAAAAAGCTTCGGGCGGAATCGAGATAGCCCTCCACAAAGGCCTCGAAGGTGCGCATGTCCAGGGCAACCTTTTCCAAGTCCGGTTCGTCCTCCGCAGCAGAGTTGGCGCCACTGCGCACGGAATCGCCGAAATCATACAAGGCGCTGCCGGGCATGACGGTGTCCAAGTCGATGACGCACACCGCGTTCCCGGTGACATCGTCGATCATGACATTGTTGAATTTGGTGTCGTTGTGGGTGACCCGAAGGGGGATCTCTCCGGCTGCCATGTGGCCCACGATCCGCCCAGCCTCACTTTTTCGATCCAGGGCATAGGCCACTTCCTGGGCCACTTCCTTAAGCCTTCCCGCGGCATCCTTGGCGATGGCCGCCTTCAGGGCTTCCAGCCGCTTGGGGGTGTGGTGGAAGTCGGGAATGGTCTCGGTGAGCTGCTCGGCTGGAAAATCGCTCATGAGCTGCTGAAATCGGCCAAAGGCCCTGGACCCGCAAACGACATGGTGGAGCGACTCCACCTGGTCATAGGTCCGCGCCCCTTCGATGAGCTTCGCCAGCCGCCAGAAGGTACCATCAGGCAGGCAAAGCAGTTCTTTTCCGTCCCGTGTCTTGAAGAACTCCAGGGTGGCCCTGTCGACATCTTCGCCCGCACCCCTTGCCCTGGCACGGAGGTGCTCGGTTACCCGAAAGATGTTGGCCATGAGTGCCACCGGATCCTTGAAGATCTGATGGTTGATGCGCTGAAGCACGACCTTGGAGGTCGGTTCGGCAATTTCCACGAGGTACGTGTCGTTGATATGTCCGCTCCCAAAGGGTGCAGCGGACTGGAATGTCCCTTGGAGGTCAAAGGCGAGCAGGATATGGGAAAAATGGTTGGCCATACCTGATTGTTCCATGTCGGCGTCCACCCGTGTCAAAGGGAACCCGCATTTTCACGCTTTGAGGCGGCGCCAAACCCAAGGACAATAACCTGTATACCCCTGTACGTACAGGGTGTGGAGGTGGCCGTGGCCCTGCGAGTCGTCGAATGCGTTCCCAACTTCAGCGAAGGCCGCGACATGGCCAAGATGAAGCTCATCACCGAGGCCATTGAAGCGGTGAAGGGCGTGCAGCTTCTGGATGTGGATCCTGGTGCTGACACCCACCGCACCGTGGTCACCTTCGTCGGTGATCCCGATAGTGTGGTCGAAGCCGCCTTCCAGGGTATTGCCAAGGCCGCCCAGGTCATCGATATGCGCGGCCACACCGGCAGCCACCCCCGCATGGGCGCCTGTGACGTCTGCCCCTTCATCCCCGTGGAAGGCGTGACCATGGATGACTGCGCTGAACTTGCGCGACGTCTTGGGGAGCGGGTGGGGCGCGAACTCGGCATTCCGGTCTACCTCTATGAACACGCTGCCAGTCGGCCTGAACGACGAAACCTCGCCTTCGTGCGCAAGGGGGAATACGAGGGATTGGAGGCCAAACTCCAGGATCCCACCTGGGCCCCAGACTGCGGCCCAGCCACCTTCGTCCCCACGTTTGGCGCCCTCATCACGGGAGCCCGTGAATTTCTCATTGCCTACAACATCACGCTGAACAGTCGCGACAAGGCCCACGCCACAGACATCGCCTTCGAGCTCAGGGAGAAGGGGCGAGTGGCGCGGCGCGGCCAGACGACGCCCTACTACAGCAGCGGGAAGGAACTCAAATACGCCGAGGGCTGCTTCCCCTGCGGGAATTGCGACGCCGACCTGCCCACCTTTGAGGCCCTGGAGGCTCACTGCCGGTCGGTCCATGGCTATGACCTTCGCCTTCTGCTGAAACTCAACGATATTGACGCTGCCAAGGGGGTCCTGGGGCAAAAGGCCTACAAGGCTGGTCTCTTCAAGGCCTGCAAGGCCATCGGCTGGTATGTGGACGCCTACAAGCGGGCCCAGCCCGCCATCAACCTGACCGACTGCAAGGCCACCAGCCCCAAGGAAGTGCTGGGGGCCACCCGCCGCCCACCCCGGGACCGCGCGCCGGGAGTCCAGCGATCCCGAATCCCACGCCCCGCACCCTC
>CAZPUI010000918.1:0-2269 GCA_964589695.1 uncultured Solibacteraceae bacterium
CAGGACCCCCTGCCGACCACCCTCCAGGAGCTCAAGGGCACGGGGGCCGTGGTGTTCGTGGGGGGGCTCACTGGGGACCTGGAGGGCGGGGGGGGTGAGTTGCGGGAGCCCCTCGAGGGCCTGGCCCTCAGTGGGGACCGCACGGCCATCGAACTCCCGGCCCTGCAGCGGGACCTGCTTCAGACCCTTCACGCCGCGGGCCACCGGGTGGTGCTGGTGAACCTCAGTGGGGGGGCCATGGCCATGCCCTGGGAGGCCGAGCACCTGGGGGCCATCCTCCAGGCTTGGTACCCCGGAGAAGGGGGCGGCTCCGCCATCGCCAGGGTGCTTCTGGGGGAGGACGAACCCGGGGGGCGCCTGCCCTTGACCTTCTACCGCAGCACCCAGGACCTTCGTCCCTTCTCCGACTACCGCATGGAGGGGAGGACCTACCGCTTCTTCCCCCACCCCCCCCTGTGGCCCTTCGGCCATGGCCTGGGCTACACCACCTTCAAACTGGAGGACCTGGAGTTCATCCCCGACCTCCCCCTGGACGGCACCCTGGACCTCACCTTCAAGGTCACCAACACCGGGACCCGGGTTGGAGAGGTGGTGCCCCAGGTCTATGTCCGCCAGATGGACGGCGAGGCCCCCGCCCTCCAGGACCTGAGGGGCTTCCAGCGCCTGCGCCTGGACCCCGGTGAACGCCGGGAAGTCCGCATCCGGGTCCCCGTCTCCAGCCTCCGCCGCTGGGTGACGGGCACTGTGGGCACCTACGAGGTGCAACCCGGCCGCTATGAAGTGAGGGTGGGGTTCAGTGCCGGGGATCAGCCGCTGAAGGGGGTGGTGAGGGTGGGGAGGTAGGTCGTGGAGTAGGTGTCAGCAAGTCCGCCTCAGGGGAGACTCGCTCCTTGATGATTTCCGCGTCGCCGGGCTTGTCCAATCGGCCGCGTCAGTGCCAACAGACACCTGGGCGAAAAGCACGGGTACGGTGAGGGCGATCAGGCGAACCCTCCTGGGAGCCTCAGGACTGGGATCCAGGGTTCAGCCGTTCCGCTTGAAGCGTCGCAGATCCACCGTACCGTTGCCTTCGACACTGTCGATGCGGATCACGATGGGGGCCGGTAGCCCGGGGATCCGGATGTCCAGGCGGTGCGGGATGGGGCTGCCCTGCACCCAGCGCACGTCGCTCATGGACGTCTCGATGTCCACCATGCGGCCATTCACGGGCTTCTTCTGCACCCGTTTCACCTCCAGGAAGCTCTTGGCATCCAGGAAGAGCAGCGTCTCCACACCCCCCCGGGTGACGAGCTTCAGGACGTGGGCGGGTCCCGAGGGTAGGGTTTCGGTGCGGACATGGGCCACCGGGAGCCCAGCATCTGCGAGCAGAGGATCGAATACCGATTCCTCCAGGAGGTCGGCCCGCTCGGAGGCGGACACGTCCATGGGCTTCCCCCCTCCAGGGATGAAGGGATCGGTCTTCCACGCATCCTGGCCGTCGAAGGCGGTCACCTGCACCTGGCCCTGGATGTTCACCTCTTTGCGGAGCAGGTTGGGCCGACGGGCTTCCGTGAGCACCGGCAGTTCGAAAGGCGTCAAGCCCGAAACCCGCATGCGCACGCGCCGGGTCTGGAGTTTCTGGTAGGGCCCCAGGGCCTGGAGGTGCTTCTCTACGAGGGTCTTCACCGGGGGCGCGGGGGTCTGGGTGGCCACGAGAGCGGGCAAGAGGAAGAGCATGGGAGTCCTTTCAGAGGCGCTCAAACAGCGCGCGGTTGTCGGCGGCCATTCAGCACGGCGCCAAGGAAGGTGGAACGAACGCAGAGGTGGTAGGTGATCAGGAGGAAACCCAGGGCCAGGGCGAGGAGCAGGGCGAACTTCAACCCCCAGTGCAGGGGCCACTTCGCCATCCAGATCTGGAGGAAGAGCACCACGGGGAGATGCGCGAGGTAGATCCAGTACGAGGCGTCCGCCAGGTAGCGGTGCGCCGGGCGCGGGGTGTGGAAGATGCGCAGGCTCAGGCCAAACAGGGCCAGGGCCCAGGACCATACCCCGACGCTGTAGACGAGGGCGAAGGTGAGCTTGCCCGTGCCCTGGGCCAGGGGCATGAGGAGGGGCTGGAGGCCCTTGTCCGCAAGGCAGAACATCGTGGCCCCCAGGGCCAAGGTCAGGAACCAGAGGCCCTGGGACTTCAGGCGCTCCAGGAGGTCCGCCTGCCGGTGGAGCATCCATCCCAGGATGAAGGCCAAGCCGTAGCCCACCACCGCGGGACGGTTCGGGATCAGGGACATGT
>CAZPUI010000919.1:0-2258 GCA_964589695.1 uncultured Solibacteraceae bacterium
CTCGGGCCAGGCGGCCCTTGGGCAGGGTGGTGACGACGTTCCCGTTGGCATCCTTCACGGTGACGGTGACGTTCGCGGCCGCACTCAGTTCCAGGTTCATGCTGGCGGTGCCGGCCTTCAGGTTGAACCCCGAACCATCCACCTTCACGTTCTTGCCCACCAGGCCTGCGGTCTGGGCCTGGAACAGGCCGGAGGTCTGGGCCTGGAGGCCCGTCAGCAGCGTGTTGGTCTGCTGGGCCTGTTCCAGGCTTGAGAAGCTCGTCAGCTGCTGGACCATCTGGTTGGGATCCTGTCCGGCGCCCGTCGGATCCTGGTTCTTGAGCTGGGCCACGAGCAGCTTGAGGAAGCCATCCTTGTCCAGGGTGTTCTTCGCGGTCGCCGCTGTGGGGGCGGTGGTGCTGGCGGCGGTGGTCGCGCTGATCATGCCGGTTTCCATAGGGACCTCCAAGGGCAGGACAAAACAGGAAACGGGCCGATCAGGAGTAGAACTCGACACGGTAAGGATTCAGGACGGATGGCAGGGGGGCTGCGGGTGCTTCTTGCCGGGCGGGGACCGCTTCAGGAACCGGGCGTTCCCGGAACGTCGGGGCCGTGGGTGCCTCCTGGAAGGGTCGATGACCCTGTTGCAGATCAAAACTGCCCAGTTGCAGTCCCTGCTCTTTGAGCGACTGCTCGAGATGCGGGCGTCCCTCCTGCACGGCCCGAACCGATGCCGGTTCCGTGATCCAGAGACGGGCGTGGACCTCGCCACCCTCGACCTTGAGGTGGATGGTGACCTGACCCAAGGATTCGGGATGCAACTGCAGCTGGGCCTCTTGGGCGCCGCCCTTGAGCATCCAGCGCAGGCTCCCTTCCACCTGAAGCACGGGGGCGGAGGGCGGGGCAGCCGCCAGGTGAGGCGCTGGCGCCGCGATCGGGGCAGTCTCCGCCGTTCGAGAGAGGGCGCCCAGCGCCGCCAGGGGTGATCCGTCCGCAGCGTGCTGGATGGGGGTTTGGGCGGAGAGGGTGGGCTTCGCCGCCAGGATCTCGGGCGTTGACGGTATGGACTCAGGCCTGATGGATGGGAGGGCGGCGGCCTTGCCGACTTCCAGGGTGGCTTCCTGGTTCGCGGCAGGCAGCACCAGGGCCGCCGGCGCCTTGATCGGGGTGGGGTCCCCGACCCCCGGGGAGGTCGGGACCTCGGCATTCTGCTTGACCGTCAGCGTGGGAATAGGCAGGTCTGCCCGCGGTGCTTCCAGCTGGACGGTCATGCGTGCGGGCTTGGCGACCTCTTTGGTTCGCAGCTCGGGTTCGGCAAGGGCTGCCTGGGTGACAGTCTGAGGCAGGGCCACCGGGGGCTCGGGCTGAGCCTGGAGGGTGATCTGAAGCGGGCCGGTGACAGGGATGGGTGGGGTCACCGGCTCCGCAGGTGACATACCTGTTGGCAGAAGCGCGGTCGGTGGAGGTGCCACCGACGTTTCGGCGGATCCGGCCCCGGTGAGCGATCCGGTGGGTGCCACGGAGAACGGCAGGGTGGCAACTCCTGCCTGAGGCTGCGGCACGAGGGTGTCAGATGGCGGGGTTGAGGGTGCAAGAGCTGATGGCGCCGGGGTTTGCCCTGCAAGGGCTTTGAATGCGAGCGCTCCCATGACCTGGGAGGTCGGTATGGGTGTCGCCATGGGGGAGGGCACGCCTTGGGACAGACTCTGAGTTGCCTCGGGAGCCCCGTCGGCAGGGGGCTTGGGGCCGGAGGATTCCACGGGGGCATTCGGAGTGGTTGGCGCCGCAGAGTGGGCTGCGGCCTGAGCCTGGGCTTCGGGCGTGGTCACCTGGGGAGGATCCTGCTCTGCCTTGTCGGGACCACCCTGAGGTGGTTCGGAGGTCCTGGACGGTGCAGGGGCTTGGACGAACTGGGCCATCAGGCCAGCGAACCGGCCATCCGAGGCATCCGGATTCTTGGTCTCTGGCCGTTCCGCCATAGGACGGTCGGGGACCGCCAGAAGGGCTGATGGGCTGGCTGGCGCCACGGGAACCTCGCCTCCGGAACATCCGGATGGCTTTCCAGCGCCAGGACCGTGCCGCGACCATTGGGCAGAAAGTCGCCGGCGCTATCCAGGGCGGGAGGGTCCGGCTCCGCGACCGAGCACTGGGAGAAGCGGGAGCACCCTGCGGGGCAGGGTGCGTCAGGCGGGAGGCTCCGACTCCGCGACCGAGCACTGCGAGGAGCGGGAGCACCCTGCGGGGCAGGGTGCGTCAGGCGGGAGGCTCCGACTCCGCGA